>JAKANU010000136.1 GCA_021812315.1 Pseudomonadota bacterium | reverse complement strand
GACTAATGTGGCGCAACGTGGCAGCACACACGGCGACGCGCTCTCGCCGCAGGGCTTTCGCTCCAACAACGCCGGGGGCGTGCTTGGCGGCATTTCCAGCGGCCAGGATCTGGAAGTGTCAATTGCCGTCAAACCGGCGAGCTCCATCCTCAAACCGCGCGAATCAATCGATGTTAATGGCCAGTCCACCCAGGTCGTTACCAAAGGGCGCCACGACCCCTGTGTGGGCATTCGCGCCACGCCGATTGCCGAGGCGATGCTGGCGCTGGTGCTGATGGAACATGCGCTGCGCCAGCGTGCCCAGTGCGCCGATGTGGTGTCGGGGCTGGCTCCGATTCCTGCCGCGATTTAGAGTCAAATACGGCTGAAACGCCCGTGTTCAAAGCGTGAGCAGCTACTAATTTGGTAGCGCCATTGGGTCAGCCGGTCACAGCTTGGCGTCCACCGCGTCGAGCCATCTGCGCCACGGCCTGAAGCCCGTGATGAGCGCGCTGGCCAGCAACACCATGGCGCCGCCGATGTAAATGCCGCTGCCTAATTGTTCACCAAGAAACAGGTGGCCCCAGGCAACGCCAAAAACCGGAATCATGAAGGTCGGGCTCATGGCAGCCACCGGCGAGACGTGCGCCAGAATGCGGATGTGTGCCCAGTAAGCCATGCCCGACGTCACCACCCCCATGACCGCCACTGCGGCCAGAGCGCCCGGCGTAAAGTGCGCTTCAGAAGCGCTCCACACCGCGCCGGGCAGCAGCATCACGAAGGAAACCGCGTGGATGCCCGCGGCAATCTCAAGCGGCTGCATGCGACCCAGGGCGCGCTTCATCAACGGCGTCGATACCCCGTAACAGGCCGAAGCAACGGTACACGCCAGCGCAGCCAGCACAACTTTGGGCGAGAGGTCCACCGGACCGAGACCGACGATCAGCGCGACCCCGGCGAAACCAAAGCCGCAGCCCACGAGTTTGCGCGTGGTCAGCGTGTCTTCCTTCAGTGCCGCGGCCGCGAAGATACCAAACACTACTGCCGTGGTGTTGAGCAAGGCGCTGTACCCCGCAGGCAGATGCAACGCAGCCCAGGCAAACAGCAGGAATGGCAACGCCACTGAAAGCAAGCCAAGCAAGGCCAGTTCACGCCAGTGCCGCCGTGGCCAGCGCTGCCCGAGCAGGCGCATCAGTGCCGCCAGCGTCAGCGTCGCCACGCCGATACGCAAGGCCGCCAGCACGCTGGGGCCGAGCACCGGGCTGGCGATGCGAATCAGCATGAAGGAGGCACCCCACAGCGCCGACAGGGCCACCAGTTGGGCAAAGTATTTTGTTTTCACGGCTTGCCCATTGTGCGGCAGCCAGGCCGCGCGCCCTGTCCGGAACCGGACAGCGCCGATAATTGCCCCATGACCTTGAAATCCCCTGAACTGCTGGCGCCGGCGGGCTCGCTGAAGATGCTCGAAACCGCCTTCGCCTTCGGTGCGAACGCGATCTACGCCGGGCAACCACGCTATTCGCTGCGGGTGCGCAACAACGATTTCAGCGACGTCGAGGTGCTGCAGCGCGGAATCGATCATGCCCATGGTGCCGGTGGCAAGTTCTATCTGGTATCGAACATCTTCCCGCACGACAACAAGATCAGGAACTACCTGCAGAACATGAAGCCGGTGATCGCGCTGCGGCCCGACGCGATGATCATGTCCGACCCGGGCCTGATCATGCTGGTGCGCGAGGCCTGGCCGGAGATGGAGATTCACCTCTCGGTGCAGGCCAACACGGTCAACTCCGCCGCGGTGCGCTTCTGGCACGGGGTGGGCATACGCCGCGTTATCCTCTCGCGTGAACTCTCGCTGGACCAGGTCGCACAGATCCGGCAGGAATGCCCGGACACCGAAATCGAAGTGTTTGTGCACGGGGCGCTGTGCGTGGCGTATTCGGGACGCTGCCTGCTCTCGGGTTACTTCAACCATCGCGACGCCAATCAGGGCAGTTGCACCAACGCCTGCCGCTGGGATTACAAGCTCAGGCCGGCCAGCGAAGACGCCGCTGGCGATGTCTACGTCATTGAGGAAGGCAAGCGCGCCGGAGAGTTCATGCCGATCGAGGAAGATGAACACGGCACCTACGTGATGAACTCGAAGGACTTGCGCGCCATCGAACACGTCAAGCGACTGGTGGAAATTGGCGTCGATTCGCTGAAGATCGAGGGCCGCACCAAGAGCCCGTATTACGTGGCCCGCACCGTGCAAAGCTACCGCCAGGCCATGGACGACGCGGTGGCCGGGCGCGAGCTTGACCCGGGCTTGCTCGGCGAACTCGAAGGGCTGTCGAACCGCGGCTACACGTCGGGCTTTTTTCAACGCCATTCGCCCCAGGAGACGCAAAATTACCTGCGCGGGCATTCCGAGTCAGGACGCAGCCTCTATGTTGGCGATGTGCGCTCCTGGGACCCGACCCGCGGTCTGGCCGAGGTGTGTGTGCGCAACCGCTTTGCCGTCGGCGATGAGCTCGAAATCATCCAACCAGGGGGCAACCACAGCCTGCAGTTGACGAGCATGCAGGATGGCGAGGCACAGCCAATCAGTGTCGCGCCAGGCAGCGGCCACACCGTCTGGCTACCACTGCAAGCCGGCGACGTCGGGGCTTTTGTGGCCCGCTACCTGAGGCAGGCAACGCCGTAAGGGGCGCGAGCCAATCATGAGCACCGCTGCGTCAGCGCAGAGCGCGTCGGCACCGATCGAGATCGACGACAGCGAGATTGAACTGACCGCCGTCCGCGCCCAGGGTGCGGGTGGCCAGAACGTGAACAAGGTCTCCAGCGCGGTGCATCTGCGCTTTGATATTGCGGCCTCGAGCCTGCCCGAAGACGTCAAATTGCGCCTGCTCGCCCTGACCGACAGGCGCATCAGCAAGACCGGCGTGCTGGTGATCAAGGCGCAGCAGCGCCGAACCCAGGACCTGAACCGTCAAGCGGCGCTGCGTCGCCTGCACGAACTTGTGAACCGGGTCGCCGTGCCAGCGCGCAAACGCCGTGCGACCAAGCCAACCCTGGCTTCCAGAATACGAACCAAGGTGGCCAAAATCCGGCGCTCCGAGACCAAAACGCTGCGCGGGCCTGTCACTGAGTGAGCCGGCGCGTGGCAAGGCGCAGGCGCGGCGCTATTTTGCGTGACGACTGAGATGCGCCGACGAGGTGGCGGTTGCCGCGAGTTCACCTTTGGTGTTGAACAGCTCTGCGCGCAGATAGCCCACCGACCGGCCAAGCTTCACAATCGAACCCACCGCCGTGCACGGCCCCGCGCGCAGCGGCCGCAGAAAGCTCACGTTAATGTCAATCGAAGACACTGTGACACCAAACTTTTCCTTGGCAATCGTGACGTGGGCCATGGCAGCATCGAGCATCGCCGTGATGTAGCCGCCTTGCACGATATCGGTCGAGTGACAGCAGTGCAAGCCAGGCTCAAAGCGCATCTTGATCTGGTCTTGCTCGGGCAGGAACTCCAGCACCGTGCCTTGCAGGGTCTGCACACAGGCTGGCCGATTCTGATTGAACAGGCTGACGATTTCTTCGGCGGTCATGTGTGGGCTCGCTGTGAACACAATGGTGGGCAGTTTATCCTGCGCCCGCGGCGGGCCACGCCATGACCCATAATGCAATCGTCCAGGTGAACACAAGCGCCTGAGCGAGCAACAGGAGTGTGAAGAATCTATGGCGATCCAGTGGTTTCCCGGTCATATGCATCTGACCAAAAAGGCCATTGCAGAGCGACTCAAGAATATTGATGTTGTGATCGAGTTGCTCGACGCGCGCCTGCCCGGTTCGAGTGCCAACCCGATGCTCGCCACGCTGTGCGTGGGCAAGCCAACGCTGAAGGTCCTGAACAAGCAGGACCTGGCCGACACCGGGCGCACGGCCACCTGGCTTGCGCACTACAACACCCAGAGCACGACCCGCGCGCTGGCCCTCGACGCGAGCATGGCGACGCCGGCGCGCGCACTGACACAAGCCTGTTTCGAACTCGCGCCCGGACGCGGTGGCATGGCCAAACCGATGCGCGTGCTGATTTGCGGCATCCCGAATGTGGGCAAGTCGACCCTGATCAACACACTGACAGGCAAACGCGCGGCCAAAACCGGCGACGAGGCCGGGATCACCAGGATCGAGCAACGAATCAACCTGGCTGACGACTTCTACCTGTACGACACACCGGGGATATTGTGGCCACGCATCATCGTCGCCCGAAGTGGCTTCAATCTGGCAGCCAGCGGCGCCATCGGCCGCAACGCGTTTGATGAGGAAGAAGTTGCCCTGGAGTTGCTCGAATACCTGGTGCTCAACTATCCTGCCCGCCTGCAGGCCCGCTTCGGGATCGACCTTGGAGCGAACCTGACCGCCGACGCGCTGCTCGATGCCATCGGCCGCCGGCGCGGCGCGTTGCACGGCGGCCAGCGCGTCAATCTGCAAAAGGCCGCGGAAATTCTGATCTACGACTTTCGCGCTGGCGCATTGGGACGGATCACCTTGGAAACACCCGAGGAATTTGTCCGCTGGCTGGTTGAGGGTCAAACGCTTGATGCGCAAAGGCAATTGCGCAAGACACGCCCCCGCGCACAGGGATAAGCTGATTCCAGTACCATGCAAGGCCGTCTTGAGGAGACACCGTCGCATGAAGCCAGACCTGAACCCCAGCACCGCATGGCAAGAGCAAATCGGCGCAGATGAAGCCGAGCGGTTTGCCGCTTATGCCCAGCAGTTTGCCGCGATCCAGGCGCGCAAATCAAAAAAGTATGGCACGGGTCGCGCTCTGCACCGCAAGCAACTCAGCGCGGCGCGGGGTCGGCTGGAGGTGCTCTCGGCACTGCCTGACTTCGCCCGCCAGGGCTTGTTCGCGAAGCCTGCGACCCTGGACGTGTGGGTGCGTCTGTCCAACGGCGGCCTGGACCGTGCACCTGACCGCAGGCCCGATATTCGGGGCTTTGCCATCCGGGTATTTGGCGTGCAGGGCGAGTCGGCACTGGGCGATGGCGCGGCCAAGAGCCAGGACTTCACGCTGATCAACCAGGAGGTGTTCGGTTTCTCCAAGAGCGACGAGTTTGTCGACTTTGTGGCGGCGGCTGCCAACGGCAACGCTGCCTTGCTGAAGTATCTGCTGCAGCACTACGGCGTGCTCGGTGGTCCGGCGCGCCTGCTCAAGATGCTCAAAATCATGGGCAAACCGTTTGGCGGCTTTGCTACAGAGCCCCTGTATAGCGCCGTGCCGATGGCCTGCGGCGCCTACGCTGTGCGGGTACGGCTGCTTCCCGCCGCCGGCAACGGCGCAGCCACGCCTGGGGCCAGCGCCGATTGGGGTGCCGACTTCGCGCAGCGCCTGGAGCGCCAGGATCTGCAATGGGATTTGCAGTTGCAGCCATTTGTCAGCGAGGCGCTGACGCCGATCGAAGACGCCAGCGTCAACTGGCCCAGCCCGTACAGCACGGTAGCCCGGCTCACTTTGCCCAGGCAGGACAGCACTTCATCGGAAGCTATGCAGTTACTCGGCCAGGTGGAAGCCTCGGTGTTTGATCCGTGGCAGGCGCTGGCGGCGCATCGGCCCTTGGGCGACGTGCAACGCGCCCGAAAAGTCGTCTACTTTGAAAGTCAGAAGGGACGCAACGCGAGCGCTGGTTAACGCTCCTGCCCGGCGCCCGAGTTACTTGTACTTCGCGTCAATGTCCCAGACCGCGGTTTGCACCAGGCGCTGGACCATGGTATCGAGACCAACGCCACCTTTCGCGCCCTGCGAGAAACCCATTACGCTGCTTTCGGTTGCGCCGACTTCCATCTTCAGTTCCTTGTAGCCCTGGGCGACCTGGGCCGTGGTGCTCGCGTTCATGATCTTGTAGCGCATGCCGATCAGCCACACGCCTGTGGCCTCGCTGGTCTTGACCGAACCAACCACGGTACTACCGGCTGCCCCGGCCTTGCCACCGCCAACGATACCAATCAGGTTGCCGATCGGGCGTCCGTCAAAACCCTGCGTGTTGCTGGCAATCTGCTCGGCCTTGAGGATGTCGAACTTGACCACCCACTTGGTCGTCTTGAGCTTGCCCGCAGCCATGGACTTGCGGGCCGCGGCGACATTACCCAGGTTGTAGGCCAGGGTGATCTCGTTGAGCAGATGGCCCAGATTGGCGCGCTCGAGCACGGTAAAGTTGGCGTTGGAGAGTTCCAGTTCAGCGAAATCAGCAATGTTGTTGGCGGTGAACTTTTGCGTGAAGCTGGCGTGGGCGCTCTTGATCTCGCCGGGAATGACGACCAGTGCCGGGCCCTTCTTGCCCTGGTTCTTGTAAGTCACCTCCTTGTAACTTGCGGCATCGGCGGCGGCGTTGGCCTTGGCCGAGGTCGAACTCCCGGCCGTCGGCGAAGGATTGCCAAAGCTGGGGCCGGCCGGCTTGGCCGCCGCAGCAGGCTCGGGCGCCGCTGTGGCGGTCGGGCCGGCCGGCGCGTTGTTGGCCTTGGGCAGGGTCTCGACGCAGGCGCTGGCCAGCACCAATAGCGCCGCAGCCAAGGCCACACGCGCAGGCAATCTCAGGTACTTCTTCATTCTCTTTCCCCCTTGTCGCAATGAAGCATCCACCGGCCCGCGCGCTGGCGGGTCAAATCACACTGGTTGGCCGCGAGTATCCCACTTTGGAGAATTCCATGGCAAGCCGGGATTACCAGCATAATCCCCAACCATGCACCCTGCCGGCATCCCCTCACAGTACGAAGATTTCCTGCGTCACGTCGATGCGCACGGCGTGTCCAAGGCTGATCGGACCGGCACCGGCACAAAGAGCATCTTTGGCTACCAGATGCGCTTTGACCTCGGTGCAGGCTTCCCGCTGGTGACCACCAAAAAAGTCCACTTGCGCTCGATCATCCTGGAGTTGCTGTGGTTTCTGCGCGGATCAAGCAACAACAACTGGCTGCGCGAGCGTGGCGTGACCATCTGGGACGAGTGGGCCGGCCCGGACGGTGACCTGGGTCCGATTTACGGGGTGCAGTGGCGCAGTTGGCCCACGCCCGACGGCGGCCACATCGACCAGATCGCCGAGGTCATCGAGACGCTGCGGACCAACCCGGACTCGCGACGCATCATCGTGAGTGCCTGGAACGTTGCCGAACTGAGCAAGATGGCACTTATGCCTTGCCACGCCTTCTTCCAGTTCTACGTTGCTCCGGCCAACACGCCCGGCGGCAAGGGCAAACTGAGCTGCCAGCTGTATCAGCGCAGTGCCGACGCCTTCCTGGGCGTGCCGTTCAATATCGCCAGCTACGCCCTGCTCACCCACATGGTCGCGCAGCAATGCGGGCTCGAGCCCGGTGACTTTGTCTGGACTGGCGGCGACTGCCATATCTACAGCAATCACGCCGAGCAGGTGGCGCTGCAGCTTTCGCGCACTCCACTGGCCTACCCCAGGCTGCTGATCAAGCGCCGACCCGAGAGCATTTTCGAGTACCAGATCGAGGACTTCGAGATGCTGAATTACCAAAGCCACCCGGCCATCAAGGCTGCCGTGGCAATCTAGCCTGACCCGCAATGATCAGCCGTCGTCAACTCTGGGCGCTGGTGGCTCTGACCCTGATGTGGGGCGTCAACT
>JAKANU010000135.1 GCA_021812315.1 Pseudomonadota bacterium | reverse complement strand
CGTCAGCGAGGCCGGTCGGATGATCGTTGAAGTTGCATTGGGGACGGCACTAGGCCCATTGAATATCTGCTCTGGGCGTGCCATCACCGTACGCGAACTGGCCGAGGGCATCGCGGACGAATATGGGCGGCGTGATTTGCTCAAATTTGGTGCACGACAGGAAAACGTGTTTGACCCACCCCGTGTGGTGGGAATCAAAACGGCTCAATAGTGGCACGCGTTCGGACCCCTTCAATGGGCATCAGGAGATTAGGTGATGAGTGAATTTGACCAAGAAGTACTGAACCGGATCGCGGCGCAGGCGAAGAACGTGACGTTACGCCAGGTGGGCGCCGACTTCATGCTTGCGTCAACAGCGCCCAAGTACTCCTATAACTTCTCGTGGCAAGGCCGCCCAATCATTCAGTATCCCCAGGACATGGTTGCGATGCAGGAACTGATCTGGTCGGTCAGACCGGATCTCGTCATTGAAACTGGGATCGCGCATGGTGGGTCGCTCGTCATGAGCGCCTCCTTGCTCGCGCAGCTTGATCTGTGCGATGCAATCGAATCTGGCACCACGATTGACCCGAGAGTTTCCCGGCGCAGAGTACTGGGCATTGACATTGATATTCGCGCCCACAACCGTGCTGCCATTGAGGCACACCCGATGGCCTCGCGCATCCAGATGATCCAGGGCTCAAGCATTGCGGCCGACGTCATTGAGCAGGTTGGCGCGGCCGCCGCAAATTACCAGAAGGTGATGGTTTGTCTTGACAGCAACCACACGCATGACCATGTGTTGGCGGAGCTTCAAGCCTATGCGCCGCTCGTCAGCGTCGGGAGCTACTGCGTGGTTTTTGACACCATTGTTGAGGATCTGCCCAAGGAAATGTTTCCGGACCGTCCGTGGGGACCCGGCAACAATCCCAAGACCGCGGTTTGGACGTATTTGAAGACCCATCCCGAATTTGAGATTGACCGGAGCATCCAGCATAAATTACTGATTACCGTGGCGCCTGATGGCTTTCTCAAGCGAGTGGCTTGAAGTCAGTGTAATGACGCGTGGTTCCAATGTCATTGAAGAACAACGTCCTGGCCAACTATTTTGGTCAAGGCTGGACCGCTCTGATGGGGTTGGCGTTCATTCCACTCTACATTCGCTATCTGGGTGTCGAGGCCTGGGGCCTGGTCGCTTTCATGAGCATGTTGCAGGCTTGGCTGACATTGCTCGACCTGGGATTGACACCTACCTTGAGTCGCGAGATGGCGCGTTTTCAGGCCGGCGAGCACAGCACACAGTCGATTCGGGACCTATTGCGCTCCCTCGAACTCATATTCGGAGGCGTCGCTGTCGCTGTCGCCTCGATCGTCTGGCTGCTTGCCCCATGGGTGGCTTCGCAGTGGTTCACCGCCGCCCGGTTACCGCTTGGGACAGTGAGTCAGGCTGTGGCCTCGATGGGGTTGGTATTGGCCGCACGGATGCTGGAACAGGTCTATCGCGGGGCTGTGCAGGGCCTGCAACGTCAGGTTTGGCTTAACGGGGCTCAGGCTATTGTTGCCACGGTACGCTGGGCCGGGGCGGTTGTTGTCCTGATGTACCTGGCCAACAGCATCGAGGCGTTCTTTGTCTGGCAGGGTGTGGTGTCTGTGCTCAGCGTGATTCTGATGGCGCGCCAGACTTACCTTTGGTTGCCGCGAAGCGCCAGATCTGGGCGCTTTGACCGAGCGGCACTGGTTCGGATTCGGCCTTTCGCAGCAGGGGTGGCGGCAACGACGCTGCTGGTCCTGCTGTTGACGCAGGTCGATAAATTACTGCTAAGTAAACTGGTGCCGCTGGAAGAGTTCGGATATTACGCTCTGGCGGCATCGGTATCTGGCGCCTTGTATTTCTTGATCTCGCCTGTCGCAACCGCCGCCTCGCCACGCATGGCAGAACTTGTGTCCCAAGGTCAGGTGCAGTTGATCATTGACACTTACCATGGCGCAAGTCAATGGCTGGCTGCAATCCTGATCCCGGCGGCGCTGGTGATGGCGTCATTTGCACAGCCACTGCTTCTGACGTGGACGGGCAACCTTGGTTTGGCGCTTCGGGCTGCGCCACTGCTCAGCCTGCTCGCCCTTGGAACTCTGTGCAATGGCCTGATGAATGTGCCGTACCTCACGCAACTTGCCTACGGCTGGAGTGGCTTTGCCGCGCGCGTCAATATGGTGGCGGTTTGCCTCATCGTCCCGGCCATCCTGTGGTCGGTGCCGCGCTTCGGCGCGATCGGCGCAGCATGGGCGTGGCTGGCGCTCAATGCGGGCTACGTGCTCGTGAGCATTCATTTCATGCATGTCAGGTTGCTTCGCGGGGAAAAGAGGCGCTGGTTTCGAGACGCAGTCATTCAACCGCTCGGTGTTGGCGCGGTGATCGTGTTGACGTTACGTGGGCTGATTGAATTACCGCACGAGCGAATTGCGGCCGCGGCGACATTGATTGGCATCACTGTGTTCGTCACCGGGGTAGTTTTCTTAAGCATGCCGATTCCCCGGGCGCGGCTATGTAGGCGCTGGCAATCGAGTCGGGGATAATTGCCCGATGCTTGAACAGGAGTCTGCGCTGCGCACAGAGGCGTTGCCTTCGGGCCGACGGGTCCCGAGAGTGACGGTGGGGATGCCTGTGTACAACGGTGCTGGCCATGTTGGTGCGGCATTGCAGTGCTTGCTTGCACAGACGTTTTCAGATTTTTCGATTGTTGTTTCCGACAACGCTTCAACCGATGCGACCGGTGTCATCGTTCGAGACTTTGCCGACCGGGATGCCAGAATTCGATATGTGCGTCAAAGCGAGAACATTGGGGCGGTCGCCAATTTCAGGTATGTTTTTCATGCCGCCCAAAGCGAGTATTTCATGTGGGCCGCGGCCGACGATACGCGATCCCCGGAGTTCCTGAGTAGGAACGTTGAATATCTTGACGCACATCATGATTGTGTCGGGTCTATATTGCGGGTGCGTTTTCAGGGTCGCGGGTTCGACCCGGTCGTGATGGGTGATGCTTCGCTGGAGCAGGCTGATTTCGCCGATCGCCTGGCCGGTTTCTTTGGTCACTGGCACGCCAACGGTCGGTTTTATTCGCTGTTTCGGCGTGCTGCGCTCGCCCGCTGGGTCGACGAGAATCGCGAGTTTCCGGGCGCCGATTGGACACTGGTGACGCACCTTGCGTCGATTGGCAAGTTGCACCGTATTGACGAGGGGTGGACCGAATTGGGCCGCCACGGGGCCAGCAATACAAGCGACATTTTCGCTCCATACCGCAAGAGTTTTGTCAACTGGCTGCTGCCCTTTCTCGATCTGACTCGCGATACTCAGCGGCTCATGCGTTCTGCCAGTGTGGGCCAGCAGGCTCGCGTGGCATGGCGTTTGGGTCTGCTCAATCTTCACGCGTTTCTCTCGCAGCACAAGCTGATGCTGAAGAGTCGATCCAATCTCTGGTCCCAGTAACAGGCGGTATTCAGGATGCCAACAGCGCTTATCTGCGGAGTTTCTGGACAGGACGGCAGTTACCTAGCTACGCTCCTTCTGCAAAAGGGATATGTCGTCTATGGCGGCGCGCGTGACGCGCAGGGGTCGTCATTCGCCAATTTGCGTGCGCTCGGCGTTGTCGATCAAGTCCGGCTGTTGTCAATCAATCTACTGGACTTCCGCAGCGTCATCCAGGCCCTCGCCAAGGCGCAACCCGACGAGGTCTACAACCTTTCCGGGCAAAGCTCGGTGGCATTGTCTTTCGAGCAGCCGGTCGAGACCCTGGAAAGCATCGCCACCGGGACTCTCAATCTTCTTGAGGCGATTCGCTTTATGGAGCGCCCGGTGCGCTTTTACAACGCGGGTTCAGGCGAATGCTTTGGCAATACCGGCGGCGTGGCCGCCGACGAGCAAACGGCGTTTCGACCATGCAGTCCCTATGGCGTCGCCAAGGCGACGGCTTTTTGGGAAGTGGCCAATTACCGAGAAGCCTACGGACTGCTTGCCTGTACGGGCATCCTGTTCAATCATGAGTCACCTTTGCGCCCGGCGCGTTTTGTGACGCGCAAGATCGTCGCCGCGGCATGCCGTATCGCCGCGGGGAGCCGCGAGCAGCTTCGTCTGGGCAATCTTGACATCGAGAGGGACTGGGGGTGGGCACCCGACTACGTCGAGGCAATGTGGAAGATGCAGCAGCAATCGCAGCCGGGCGATTTTGTCATTGCCACCGGGGTCAGCAGCAGTCTGCGAGACTTCGTGCGCTTGGCGTTTGAGAGCCTTGATCTGGATTGGCGCGAGCACGTTGAAATTGATCCTTCGCTATTTCGTCCAAGCGACCTGATGGTGGCTCGGGCTGATCCGAGGCGTGCCCGAAGCGTGCTGGGGTGGACGGCGACGCATTCGGTGGCCGACGTCATACATCTCATGCTTGCGGCCGAGCAGGAAATGTCCGGCGGACGATGACAGCGGAACCTGCTTGTGCTTGTATTTGACGGCATCATATTTTCGCTGCAGCATAACGGTGGTATTTCCGTATATTTCCATGAATTGCTGTCGAGGTTTGCCAGACTGCAGTGTGAATCGATGGTATTGATGTTTGGAGATAACGAAATTTCCCGACAACAAACCACCAAGCTCGCGCGCGAAATGCCAACCAGCCGATTCCTGGAGCGGTGTCGGAGTGTCCCGGTCAAAGGATATGGAGTATTTCATTCCAGCTACTACCGCTATGCCACTCAGGGCCAGTTTCTCAATATCGGTACGGTCTACGATTTCACCAACGAGCGATTCAAGTTTGGTCCCAGAAAATGGGTGCATTCATGGCAGAAATTCACGGCTATACGCCACTATGATGCGGTAATCTGCATCTCGGAGAGTACCAAGGCCGATCTTCATGAATATCTCCCGGATATCCCGGAAAGCCGGGTATATGTCACTCCATTAGCCGCAAGCGAAGCATTTTGCGTTGACGACGCCGTCGTGCCGATCGAAGACTACGTGGTATTTGTCGGTCTGAGGGGTGGGTACAAAAACTTTGCGCTTTTGGTTCGCGCCCTGCGTCTGGTACCCGGCGTTCGTCTGTTTGTTGTCGGCGGGGGCAAATTTACGGCGCAGGAGCTTGCCGAGCTTGAAAATGCCATTCCAGGGCGCTACTTTCATCAGGGATACCTCAGCGTCGAGCGACTGAGGGATCTCTACCGCCGGGCACTGTGTCTTGTTTATCCATCGGCGTACGAGGGCTTTGGTTTGCCGGTGCTTGAGGCGATGCTGGCGCGCTGCCCGGTCGTAGCTTTGAGAACATCATCGATCCCCGAGGTTGCCGGCGACGCGGCAGTCCTGCTCGACTCGCCGCAGGAACGGGATTTGGCCGACGCCATCGTTGCGGTCTCCGCGCCGAGCATGCGCGGCGAATTGGTCGCCAGAGGACTGATTCGGTCCCGTCAATTCTCTTGGGATGCGACCTATCTGAAGACCCGGGCAGTGTATGAGACGGTATTGGGTCACGCCCTGCGCTGATTGTTGAGAGCATGAAGATATCGATCATTACAGTCTGCTACAACTCGGCGCAGACCATCTCGCTGACGCTTGAGTCGGTGCGAGAGCAAACCCACGACGCGATCGAACACATCGTGATTGATGGCGGCTCCAGCGACGAAACGCTGGCTGTTGTAGCCCGGGAGGGCAAACACGTCGCGAAACTGGTCTCGGAACCCGACCGCGGGATCTATGATGCCATGAACAAGGGCATTGAAATCGCGACCGGCGATGTCATTGCATTCCTCAACGCCGATGACTATTATCACGATGTCACGGTGCTGGAGCGCGTCGCGAAGGTGATGCAGGAAGAGCGGCTTGACGCACTCTATGGTGATGTTGAGTTCTTTCGCTCGACGCGCCCTGATGGGGTGGCACGGCGTTACAACTCCGGGCGGTTCAGTGCGGGTGCCCTGAGCTGGGGCTGGATGCCTGCGCATCCAGCCCTGTTTGTGCGCCGCACGCTGTTCAAACGCTTCGGAGGATTCCGTGTGGACTACCGAATCGCCGGTGACTTCGAATTTGTCGCTCGGGTTTTTCAACATGGCCAGTTGCGCCATCGCCATCTGTCGGCGGTCTTGGTGCGTATGAAGCTCGGTGGCGCGAGCACCGGCGGGTGGCGCGCGACGGTGGAGCTCAACCGCGAGATGATGCGTGCCTGTCGGGCCAATGCGGTTCCGACAAACTGGTTCAAGCTGATGCTGCGCTATCCGTTCAAGGGCTGGGAGTTTCTCCACGTGCTCGCGCGCCGTGATGGCAGGGAGCGCACGTGAGCCTGCTTGTCACCGGGGGCACGGGGTTTGTGGGCCAGGCGCTGGTGCGGCGTCTGGGGGATCAACCGATGCGATTGGCAACGCGTCGCGATTTTGGCGTCTGGAGTTGCGCGCTCGAAGGAGTCAAGACCGTGATCCACTTGGCCGCGCGGGTGCATGTTGTGCCGAGTACCGACGAGGACCAGTTGGCGGCGTTTCGCGCGATCAACGTTGATGCCACCCTGGATCTTGCCCGCGAGGCGTCCCGCTGTGGCGTCAAGCGCTTTGTCTTTGTCAGTTCGGTCAAAGTCAACGGCGAACATACGGCGTACGGGCGTGCCTGTACCGAAGACGACATGCCGGCACCCGCTGACGCCTATGGCCAGAGCAAGCATGAGGCCGAGCAGGGTTTGCGTGCTCTGGCTCAGGGGAGTGCCATGGAGTTGGTCATCATTCGTCCGCCTCTGGTGTATGGCCCGGGTGTGCGCGCCAATTTCGCTGCGCTTATGCACGTCGTGCAAAACGGCTGGCCGTTGCCCCTGGGTGCAGTGCACAACAGGCGCAGTCTGGTAGGGATCGACAATCTGGTTGATTTCATCGTGACCTGTGCAACGCATCCACTGGCGGCAAATCAGACCTTCCTGGTCAGTGACGGGCACGACTTGTCGACGACCGAACTGGTACGTTCGCTGGCGCGCGCCGCTGATGTGCCGGTGCGACTGGTACCGGTGCCCGTGTGGATGCTCAGAGGTACGGCGGCTCTGATGGGCAAGGGTGGTGCGGCGCAGCGCCTGTGCGGTAATCTGCAAGTCGATATATCCAAGGCGCGTCGGATTCTTGGCTGGACGCCACCCGTGTCAGTCGATGAAGGTCTGCGGCGCGCCTTTGCCGGAATGCCGACGTGTTGAAGCGAACCGTCGATCTGCTGTTGGCAAGCGTGTTGGCCTTAATCCTATTCGGGCCCATGTTGCTGGTTGCTATATCAATTGTACTGAGCTCACGCGGGCCGGTACTATATTGGTCGGATCGCATTGGGCGTGACAACAGGGTATTCAAAATGCCCAAGTTTCGCAGTATGAAGACAGGCACGCCAACCCTTGCCACGCATTTGTTGACGCGGGCGGATGAATATCTCACACCGGTGGGCGGATTTCTGCGCAAGACCAGTCTGGACGAGTTGCCACAGTTGTGGAGCATTCTTAAAGGCGATATGAGCCTCGTCGGCCCACGTCCCGCACTATATAACCAGACCGATCTGATCGAGTTGCGGACCCGGCACGGTGTTCATCGTCTTGTCCCGGGGCTTACTGGTTGGGCCCAGGTCAACGGGCGCGACGAG
>JAKANU010000134.1 GCA_021812315.1 Pseudomonadota bacterium | reverse complement strand
GAACACGAAATCGGCCTCGATGCGGGTGTTTTCAACCACGCCGGTCGGACCGATGTGCACCGTGCCACCGGTGTCGAAGCTGAGGTTGCCCTTGAGGTGACCGTCAATCTTGATGCCCAAATCGCGTTTGCTGCTGAAAGAACCATCAAAATCGGCCCCCTCGGCAATCAGACTGGTAATTTCACTCAGGCGTTCGCTGGGAATGAGGCGGGACGTGGCAGTCGTGTTGTTCATGGTTTCAGGGGTGTTGGCGGCCCGTTCGGGCCTAAAGTTTCAAGGGGTGTTGAGGGCACCGCAGCGCTAATCGCTCCCGTGGGACCCTGCAGTTGGCTGTCGATCCGAAGGCTGACACCGGTCTCCCCGCTCGCCGGGACCGGACGCTGCACCGGGTTTGCCACGGGTTGAACGGGCTCGATCGCTGGCCCGTACAGCCACCGCCACGCCAACGCCGCAGCGCCCGCCAACAGCAGCGCAGGCAACAGGCCACGCAGCACAAACCACAGCGTCCAGCGCCACGCCAGGCGGCGCCTGGCCACCGAGCGGCCACGGCGCCAACTCGCCTGCAACGCGGCGCGGCGCGTCGCCTCGCCATCGGGTACTGGCGCCGGCGCGTGCGCGACGGCGGCGGTGAGAGATGGGCGACGCCATATCATCTGACGCTCAGTCAGCGGGCTTGCTGATCGCCACGCGTTCGAGGGTGGCATTGAGATCGGCGCCATTGACCTGGATTCGGCCATAGCGCACCAATCCTTTCACGCTGGCCGAGTCATGCAGGGTGACCTCTCCCTGACCTGCATCAAGAACGCCCTCGGTGCGGCCCATCACTGAAATCCTGTGCGCCGTGATGTCACCCGTGACACGACCGCTTTCTGTCACAACGACACAGGCAGCAGCATCCGGCTGCTGCATCAGATTGCCAATGAACTCACCGCCAACGCTGCATAACCCCCCCAAGTGGGCATTACCCTCAAACCGCAGTCCCTCGGCGAGCCTGCTCATGCCCGGCGCGTTGTCGCTCGGGTCGGCGGCGGCGAACGGCTGATGTTGCGCCTGCAGCACCGGCATGCGATGCGATCCCGCGACTGGCAGCGCGTTGCCTATACCAACCGTTATCGAACCCGCAGCATCACCCGCGGATGCCTCCAGCAGATTCGGCGATTCATCCCTGTCGTTGTCTGTCATTGCTTGTCATCCTGGGCTCTGGTTGCGGGGGACGCGGCTTTATTGGGCTCGGGCACGATTCACATGGGGTTCGTCAGCACCGGCAGATCGGCCAGGTTGATGGTTCGAAAAGGTCCCTGCAAGTCCGCGCCGTCGTAGAGTTTGAGTCGCTTCGCATACAGCGTGGCCGTAGCTACGCCGGTATTGGCAATGTACGCCATCCCCACGCATTTCACAATCGTGTCGAGTTCACTGGCGCGCGCAGCACCGAGTCGCCCAAACAGATACAGGTCCCCCATGACCTGCAAGCGACCGCGCGCGATGCCGCCGCTCCAGACAATCAAGCGGCCGTTGACCCGGATGTCACCCGAGACCTCACCCTGCACCAACAGTCCGCCATCGAACTCAAGCACGCCCGAGAGGTGACTGCCCGCAGCCACGCGATTCACCACGTTCATGGCGATCGGGTCAAGTGTGATCGTGTCTTGAGGCGCGCTCATGTTCACTGCCGCATGGCTACAAGGATCACGGCACCAACAAAATTCACCAAGCCGAACACGGCAAGCCACAATGCATGGCGCTCAAGTCGGCGACGCAGCGCCCCGGGGATTCTGCGCGGCCAGCCAGGCGCATCCATGGCATGACTCAGGACCAGCCAGTCGTGCCAGGCAGCCGTCACGCGACTTTGCCCGGTTTCGAGATCGACCGTCAGGCCTTGCGCGCGCGCGAGCTCGGTCGTCAGGGGACGCCCCAACGATATGGAAAACGGGGGGCCCACAACGGTCTGCGTGAAGAAAGCGTCGGTCTCGTTCATGCAGCATCAGTGTAGCCCAGAGTCCCGGGTGGCCCATAGGCAGCAATTCGCAACGGCGAAGCGGCCAAAGGTGCCAGTGCGCCCGGAGGCCGGCTCGGGCGCACGACCGCACTCGGCCCACTTCGCAGCAAAAAAAATTGCTGCATCGCGAGTAATGCGCGCACACTGTGGAACTGCAACATGTCAAACCCGTGGAAAGGACAACCGCCATGTCACTTCTCCTGAACCAAGTTCACGCGCGCCTCGGTCCTCTCGCCGGATCGTCCCTGGGCTGGCTGGTCGTGCTGCTGGCTCTGACCGCGCCGCAAGCACAAGCCTTGCCGGCATTTGCGCGTCAGGCGGGTCAAAACTGTGTGGCCTGCCACGCGGGCGGACAGTTTCCAGAACTCACGCCCTACGGTCGGATGTTCAAGATGACCGGTTACACGATCGGTGCACGCTCCACGCCCTTGTCGGTGATGGGGGTGCTCAACGTCGCCCGAGTCGCCGATACGTCCAAGAGCGACGACCCTGGTGCCGATTTCCAGAAGAACGGCACGCCGGTGTTTTCCTCGGGCAGTTTGTTCATTGCCGGGAAACTGACAGACAACCTTGGTCTGTTCTCGCAAATCACCTACGACAACTACGCCAGCCAGGATGCTGACGGCAATTATCATGGGCATACGTCGATGGACAACTTTGACCTGCGCTGGGCGGACCGCTATGTCGATGCCCATCACGATCTGGTGGTCGGCGTGTCGGCCAACAACAACCCCTCCGTCTCGGACCCGTGGAACACAGCTCCTGCGTGGATGCAGTACGTCCCGGCGGCGAGTCTGACCAGCCATCAGTTTTCCGACGCCAATACACCGTATCCAGGCCTCGGTGCGGGCGGCAACATCGCCGGCATTACGGCCTATCTGTACTGGAACCGCCTGCTGTACGCCGAACTTGGCACCTACCGCACGGCCGATCAGGCGCTGTCCTTCATGAGTGCCGGGATTGATACCGTTGACAAAACCAAACTGGCGGGTAGCAACAACCCGTATTGGCGACTGGCGCTGACACGCGAATGGGGACCGCACAACATGATGCTCGGTACCTCGGGCATGCTGGCCCACTTGTACGATGGCAACCTTGTCACTGGTGACTCGGCCGACGTGGGATTGATCAGAAACCTGGGCTTTGACGCCCAGTACCAGTACCTTCTCGATCCGCACACACTGACCGCCCAGTTCGCCTACATGCGTCAGGTCAGCGACTTGTCGGTCAACGCCCAGGCCGGTTTCGCCACTGGTTATACCGACGCGAACGGGCTTGAGGTAGCCGCGCCCACTGACCCGACCGGACGGGCGATGGCGATGCCAAATGCCAGCAATACGACGAATGTCCTGCGCGCCAAACTTTCCTATGTCTACAGGGCCAAGTATGGCGCGAGCATTGCGTTCTTCAATCAGACCGGCAGCACCGATTCAGCCGCCATGAATACCGTCTGGTCCGACCCGGCCGGGGTGGCCGTGCCCAATGACGCGAGGGTGCGCGTGACGGGAAATGTGGCCGGCGAACCTGGTACGCGGGGCCTGACCTATGAAGTGTTCTGGACACCGGTTCAGAATGTGCGCATCGGCGCGCAGTACACGGCGTATAGCCGGTTCAACGGGGCGAGCACGAATTACGACGGATTTGGCCGCAATGCGCAGGACAACAACACCTTGTTCGGCTACCTGTGGTTTGCCTATTGACCCGCCAACCATGGGCTCGGTAATGAACACAACCGGAGATCAACAATGAATGGTCCATCATGGTTCCCCCTTGTCACTGCGCTGGTTGCGCTGGGCGGCTGCTCCAGCCTTGAGCGCTCCCGCGATCTGGCCAATCCGCAGGTGGCACCCGCGGTTACCGCTGCGCAGGTGTGCTCGCTGTGTCACGGCATCGACGGTAACTCCGTGTCGCCGAATTTCCCGCGGCTCGCCGGGCAGACACCGGACTATCTGGCAGCACAACTGAAGAATTTCCGCAGTCATCAGCGCTCGGATCCGCCTGGCTTTGAATACATGTGGGGCATCAGCCAGCATCTGACGGATGATCAAATCAGCGGCCTGGCGGAATACTTTGCCAAGCAGAAGCCGCTGCCCAATGCGACCACTCCTGCAGGGTTGATGGCGGCGGGCAAGAGCATCTATGAGAACGGTGTTCCGCAGAAGAACGTCGCACCCTGCATAGCCTGCCACGGCGCCAGGGCACAAGGTCTGGCGGGTTTTCCCAGGCTGGCCAACCAGCACCAGGACTATCTGGTCAAGCAACTGCACGTGTTTCAGGACGCCCAGGGACGCACCGGCACACCCATGACTGAAATCACGCACCTGCTCACGCGTGAGCAACTGCTGGCTGTTGCAGCTTATCTACAAGCCTTTCCAGGTGACTGACCTCAGCTGCGATGCGCTAGCAGCCCAACCGGCCAGTGCTACGTTGGCGGGGTCAGGCTTGCGCCGCGCTTTGCCCTCGGATCAAGCAGCAAATCTGGCGTAATACTGCGTCACTGCGGGGGTTGCTGCGATACGTTGCATATGCTCGTTGAGCAGCGGTGCAACGCGCTGCACCAGATCGGTTGGCACGTGGTCGAGGCGGCCGGAATTCAGGCCGCGCACATCGACAAACACCTTCAGGTCAGCCACGGTGAGCCTCCTGTCGGCGAAATACTCGCCGCCACGGGCCAGCAACTGGCTCTGCAGCCAGCGCAGGTAAACCGGCATCGAGCCATTGACGAGCGCCAGACGGGCCTCCTTCTGCGCTTCGCCGCTCATTCGAAATGTGGGGCCCAATTTCACGCCCGCCTCCTCCACGACGTACATCACTTCATCGCACAGAAGCGCCTGCAACGGATCGGTGGGGTACAGGCCCGCGAGCTTGCCCGCATAACGCAGGAGGGAATCGCTCTGCGTAACCTGCACACCATCAACATGCATCGTCGGCACCTGGCCAAACGGCGTGGACTTGCGTAGTTCAGCAAACTCGGCAGCAGCGAAGCGATGGTCTTCAAAGGCAACCCCGCCGATGTGCAGCGCCAGACGAATCGGTTCAGCGCGCCCGCCGTGGAAGTCAAAGTAGTTCAATTTAAGTTGCGGCATGGTAGTTTCCTCGGTGTCAGCTGTGAGTTCTGGAAGGTCGTCATAAAAAAGCAAATGCGCCGCAACCAACTGGCGGAATTTTTCGTGAATCTCCCGGTAAGAGAGACTCTTTACCGGAGGGTAGTGGTGGTGCACTGCGGACCTCGGTTCAAACTCGCTCTTTCAACAGGTGAGAAGGGGTACGGATATCTGTCCCCTGCTTGCGGAGATTGTCCGTTTCACCTTGTGAAATTAATTTAATCTCAACCCATTTGCACCGTGTGCCGGCACCACCAATTGACCAAGTCGAGCATTCACAGGATAAGGCTGCGTGTGTGTGTTGACAAAAGATACACGCTGACGTACTATCTGCATATCTGTTGTGTATGCATCTAAGGAGAAACTCATGCGTGATGCCGCCATCAACCTGCGGGCCCTGCCGGAACAGCGGAACTTGATCGACCAGGCAGCAAATTTGCTGGGCAAGAACCGATCTGACTTTATGCTCGAGGCCGCCTGCGATAAAGCGCAGTCGGTCATGCTCGATCAGGTTTTTTTCCGTCTCGACGCGGACAAGTTTCGCCAGTTCAAAAAGATGCTCGACGCACCGCCTGCGCCCAATCCTGGACTTGAACGCCTTATGGCAATTAAGCCTCCCTGGGACATGAATGCCGTCAAGGCATGAGCTTGAACTTGTCGGCGCCGCAGCCGCTGTCGGCCCGGCACCACCTTGATGAATTCGAGTGCGGCGAAGCTGTACTTGATGAGTGGCTCAAACGCCGGGCCAAGATCAACCAGCTCAGTGGCGCCAGCCGTACGTTTGTCGTGAGCGACGCCAATCAGCGCGTCTACGGTTACTACGCGATGGCCGCTGGCGCTGTCTCGCGTCAGTTGGCAACGAGTTCGGTGCGACGCAACATGCCGGACCCGGTGCCCGTGATGGTCCTGGCCCGTCTTGGTGTCGATACCCACGCGCAAGGCATCAAGCTTGGCGGTGCGCTGCTGCAGGACGCAGTCAACCGTGCGATTGCGGTGTCGAACAACGCAGGGGTCCGAGCCATTCTGGTTCATGCGATTCATGACCGTGCCAAGCAGTTCTACGAGCACTATGGCTTCGAGATGTCGCCGGCGCATCCCATGACACTGATGTTACGTTTGACCAGCGTGAAGTCCTGACAGGCTCCCGCTGCGAGCTCTGGCAAGAGATCGTTATCGCCGTCAAGATATTGCGCCTAGTCCTGATAGCGGTGAATTGAATCGTCTTCCAGCAGCAGTCCAAGAGCGGGATCAAGACGCCGAAAGAAGATATGGATTTGATCAACGCCCGCCTGAAGGTCGCAAAGCAGGATTTCGAGAAATGGAAGATGCAGCAAGGAGCACCAAGATGAACGAGAACAACGAAATTACTATCGAGGAAGGCAGCACCAACGTCTACGCCGACCTGGGTTATGCCGACGCGGCCGAGATGCAGCGCAAGTCTCACCTCGCCGCTGAGATTGCACGCGCGATCAAAGCGCGTCGCCTGACTCAAGATGGCGCCGCCGAGCTGCTTGGCATTGACCAGTCGAAGGTGTCGCGAATCACGCGGGGCCAGTTCCGCGGTGTGAGCGAAGCCAAGCTGCTTGAGTTGGTGACCAAGTTAGGTCACGACGTCAGGATCGTCGTCGCCCAGGGCGCCGACGCATCGGAAAGATTGAGTTGCAATTCGCCTGATCTATTGATCGCCGTTGCGCTTGAAACAGCGCAACTTTCTAATGCAGAGCTGCCAGCGCATCAGACAAGAATGCACACATTAATAACGTTTGACCGTGTCATCGCTATGTTCCCACACTGAAATTGACCCACGCATCCGGTAACCACTGCAGCACCTGCGCTTCAAGCCACTTGTCACCGCCCGTCAGAATCGCGACCCCCATGGCACCGAGTAACAACGCAAAACCGTAACGTACGCTCTCGATGCGGGCTAGCACCCAGTCTCGAACGCGCATAAATCCACTTCGCGACGCGTAAGCAACCGCCACCAGCGGGATAGCTGCACCCAGGCCAAAAATACCCAACACCAAGCCGCCACGTGCCAAGCCGCCCTCACTGGCTACTAGGGTCAAGGCTGAGCCCAACAAGGGTCCAGAACAGGGACTCCAGACCAGGCCGAGAACACTTCCAAGCATCAACGCGCCCCACAAGGAGCCGCTGTCGAGTTTGGCTGATGCCGCGTTGGCTGAACTGGCAATCGGCAACATCCATTGCGTGAACCGTGCACCCAGGGCAGGAACCAGCATCACAACAGCGAAGGCCATCAGCATAGCCGCGCCGCCTGTGCGCACGGTGTCGCCGTCAATGCCAAGAACCGGGCCTAGCGCTCCGATCACCATGCCGATCAACGCAAATGAGGTTGTCATGCCCACTCCCATGGCAACGGGTGCAACGCGGTTACCCTGCAAAGCGCCTCCCAATACCAGCGGCAACAGTGGGAAAACGCACGGTGACAAAGTGGTCAGACTACCGGCAAACAGGCTCAACCCAACTTGCGGAACAGTCAATGCAAGGGACATGGGCGTGCCGGTTCAAAGTGCTGACTT
>JAKANU010000133.1 GCA_021812315.1 Pseudomonadota bacterium | reverse complement strand
TTGATTTATATGGCGCGGCTGGCAGGAATTGAACCCACGACCCCTTGGTTCGTAGCCAAGTACTCTATCCAACTGAGCTACAGCCGCTGAACCGTGGAGTATACCAGCACGTACACCGACACATCGCTGCGGATCAATGTGCCTGCTCCCAATTCGGTCCGACGCCAATTTCGGCCAGCAGCGGTACCTTCAGGTGCGCGACGCCAGCCATCAGTCGCGGAACTTCGTGCCTGAGCCAGCCCACCTCGGTCTCGGGGACCTCGAACACGAGTTCGTCGTGCACCTGCATGATCATGCGCGTGCGGCGCTGCTCGGCGTCGAGCACCTGCTGCACCTTGACCATGCTGAGCTTGATCAGATCCGCTGCCGTCCCCTGCATCGGCGCATTGATGGCGGCGCGTTCGGCGCCGCTGCGCCGCGGCCCGTTGGGAGAGTTGATCTCGGGCAGGTACAGACGTCGGCCAAATACGGTCTCCACGTAGCCCTTGGCTTTGGCCGAAAGCCGGGTTTCATCCATGTAGCGCCTGACGCCCGGGTAACGTTCAAAATAGCGCTGGATGTAGTTCTTGGCTGCCGTGTTGTCAATGCCCAGGCTGCGTGCCAGACCGTAGGCGCTCATGCCATAAATCAGCCCGAAGTTGATAACCTTGGCGTAGCGCCGCTGCTCACTGCTGACTTCCGAGGTGGCTACGCCAAACACCTCGGCGGCAGTCGCACGGTGCACGTCCATGTCGTCGTGAAACGCCAACAGCAGCGCTGCATCACCGCTGATGTGCGCCATGATGCGCAGCTCGATCTGACTGTAGTCGGCACTGGCGATCAGGCAGCCCGGCGGCGCCACAAAGGCTTCACGCACGCGTCGGCCCTCGGCGGTGCGGATCGGGATATTTTGCAGGTTCGGATCATTGCTGGACAGACGCCCCGTCACGGCCACGGCCTGTGCGTAATGCGTGTGCACCCGCCCGGTACGCGGATGCGCCAGTTGTGCCAGCTTGTCGGTGTAGGTTCCCTTGAGCTTAGCCAGACCGCGGTGCTCGAGAATCTTGGCCGGCAGCGGATAGTCTTCGGCGAGCTTCTCCAGCACCTCTTCGTCGGTGCTGGGTACGCCGGTGGCGGTTTTCTTGACCACTGGCAGACCGAGCTTGGTAAAGAAGATCTCGCCAATTTGCTTGGGACTGCTCAGGTTGAAGGGCTGCCCCGCGAGTTCGTGCGCCTCTTCTTCCAGTTGCACGATGCGCTGGCCCAGTTCATGGCTTTGCCCGGCCAGGGTGTCGGCGTCAATCAGCACGCCGTTGCGCTCCATGCGGTACAGCGCTTCGCTGCTGGCAATTTCAAGTTCATAGATGCAGCGCAGCTTCTCGTCAGCCTGCAACCTTGGCCACAGCGCACGATGCACGTCCAGCGTCATGTCCGAATCCTCGCAGGCGTATTCGGCGGCCCGCGCAATGTCGACCTGATCGAAGCAGATTTGATGCGCACCCTTGCCGCACAGGTCTTCAAAACTGGTCCCCTTGCGGCCCAGATGCCGCTCGGCCAGGCTGGCCAGGCCATGCGGCTTGTGCACTTCGAGCACATAGCTTTGCAGCATCGTGTCATGCACATAACCCTGCACCTCGATACCGTGGTTGGCAAACACGTGCCGGTCGTACTTGATGTGCTGGCCGAGCTTCTTCTTGCCAGCGTCCTCGAGCCACGGCTTGAGCCGGGCCAGCACCTGCTCACACGGCAACTGAGCTGGCGCGTCCGGATACGTGTGCACCAGGGGAATGTAGGCCGCCTCCCCCGGCGTGACACTGACACTCAGACCAACAATCCGGGCGCGCATTTCGTCGAGCGAGGTGGTTTCCGTGTCCACGGCAACGAGTTCGGCAGACTCGATCCGGCCCAACCAGCGTTCGAAAGCCTGCCACGTCAACACGGTGTCATAGGTCGAAGTCGTCACGCGGGGGCTGGCAGCTACTTCGGGGTCCTCGAACAAGCTGCTCTCAGCCCGCGAGGCAGCCTTGCCTGACGGTGCCCGGGCCAGCATCCTGGCCAAACCCTTGAAGCCATACTTTTCATAAAACACGGCCAGAGCATGCGTGTCCATTGCTTTGACAGCTATTGAATCAATAGCAGGCAAGTCTGGCACCCATCCGTCAAGGTCGCAATCCGTCCTAATCGTCAGGAGTCGGCGGCCGGTGGGCAGCCACCCCAGCGACTGACGCAGGTTCTCGCCCACCGCGCCCCCGATCTCGTCGGCACGCGCCATGATCGCGTCGAGCGAGCCGTAGTGTTGCAGCCATTTGGCAGCGGTCTTGGGACCAACTTTAGGCACGCCGGGTACGTTGTCAATGGCATCGCCGACCAAAGTCTGAAAATCCACCATCCGTTGCGGTGGCACACCGAACTCGGCCTCGACACCGGCAATGTCGCGGCGTTTGCCATTCATCGTATCGATGATCGTGATCTGCGCATTGACCAACTGCGCCAGATCCTTGTCGCCGCTGCTGATGATCACTTCCATGCCCTGACGTGCTGCGGCGTACGCCAGTGTGCCGATCACGTCATCGGCTTCCACGCCGGGCACATTGAGCACTTTCCAGCCCATCAGCCGCACCACCTCATGGATCGGCTCGATCTGGGCACGCAAGTCCTCGGGCATGGGTGCGCGCTGTGCCTTGTACTGCGGGTAGATCTCATCGCGAAAGGTCGGCCCCTTGGCATCAAAAACGCAGGCCGCAAATTCAGCGTGGACTTCCTTGCGCAGGTTTTGCAGCATGTTGATCATGCCGCGAATGGCACCGGTAGGCGCGCTGGCAGGATCCCCCGGAACCGCCCTCAGGTCAGGCATGGCATGAAAGGCACGGTACAAATAGCTCGATCCGTCGACCAGGAGCACGGTCTTGTTCAGCGCTTTAGCATCATTCATGGGCCTATTTTGCCTGTCTGTGGTGTCAGCGTCCTGGTTCTACAATCTGCACCATGCGATCGGTCCTCACGCTTGCGCTGTTACTGGCCTGCTCGGTGCCCTGCCTGGCACAGTTGCCAGCACCGGCGCCCCATGCCCCGACAGCGGCCGGCCTGAGCACGACTGCACCCGCTCCAGGCATCGAACCACGCATCGAGCGCATTCACGTCGAGGACAGCAACGCGCGGATCGATGAATTGCGCATCGGCGGAGAAACACGCCGCATCACGGTTCAGCCGAAGGCGGCACTGCCAGCCTACGAAATAGCCCCCGACGGTGGGCAGCGCAGTTGGAAGGTGCTGGATTTTTGATCCATGGCGGTTTACACAGAAGTCTCGTTTTCGCGGGCCAGCGCACTGCTGCAACAACTCAAGCTCGGCGAACTGCGGGAATTACGCGGTTGCGCGGCGGGCATCGAAAATACCAACTATTTCGTTACCGCGGTGCATGGCAACGAGACCTCCGAATACGTTCTCACGCTGTTTGAACGCCTGAGCTTTGCCGAATTGCCGTTCTATCTGCAACTGATGCAACATCTGGCGCGCCGCGGCATTGCCGTGCCCGAACCGCGCGCCAACGCGCAGGGCGATTTGGTGTTTGATGTTGAGGGCAAACCCGCAGCCATCGTCGACCGATTGCGTGGCAGGGCCGAGCTCCACCCGACGCCTCAGCACTGTGCGATTGTTGGTGCGCATCTGGCAAGAATGCACCTTGCCGGAGCCGACTTCGGCCCGACACAGCCGCATCTGCGAGGTCTGTCCTGGTGGAACCAGACGGTTCCGGTGATCCTGCCGTACCTGAATCCGGCGCAAGCCGAACTGGTTCTTAGCGAACTTGCCTACCAAAATGAGCTTGCGTCGTCGTCGCCGTATCGTCTTTTGCCGCGCGGACCGATTCACGCCGACCTGTTCCGCGATAACGTGCTGTTTGAGGATTCCGGTGACGTCCCCCGCCTCGGCGGCTTTTTCGATTTCTATTTTTCAGGGGTCGATCATTGGGTTTTCGATGTGGCGGTGTGTCTTAACGATTGGTGCGTTGACCCGAACTCGGGTGCACACCACGCCACGCGGTCCCGGAGTTTTCTTCAGGCCTACCAAAGCGTGCGTGCACTCTCGGATGCCGAAATCGAGCTGCTGGCGGCGATGGCGCGTGCTGGCGCCCTGCGTTTCTGGATTTCCCGACTGTGGGACTACCACCTGCCACGCCAGGCACGCCTTCTCCAGGCTCACGACCCGGGCCATTTCGAGCGGGTCTTGCGCCAGCGCATCGCGCACACCGACTGGGCGGCCGCGGCCGTTGGCTTAGCATGAAATTGAATCTCGTCCAGGCTCAGGTCGGCGTCCGTTGGGTCAAGCTCGGGATACGCACGTTTTTCAGACAACCTCTGGCGCTTGCCGGATTGTTCTTCATGTTCATGGCTGCGATGACCGTGGCCAGCCAAATCCCCATCGTTGGGGTCGCGCTGGCCATGACCCTGCTGCCAGCCGCAACTTTGGGACTGATGTCGGCAACTCTTGAGGCCAATCGCGGGCGCTTTCCCATGCCCGCCATGTTGCTGGCAGGTTTTCGCGCCGGTCGGCCCAAGGCGCGCGCCATGTTCATTCTGGGCGGACTGTACGCCATGGGTTTTCTCGCCGCCATGGGCGTGTCGTGGTTGGTCGACGGCGGTGCCTTTGCCAGCATCTACCTGGGCGGCGCCGCGCCAACCCGGGAAATGATGCTGGAACCGGACTTCCAGGCCGCGATGTGGACCTTTATCGGTCTGCACCTGCCACTTTCCCTGTTGTTCTGGCACGCACCAGCGCTCGTGTACTGGCATGAGCTCTCTCCAGCCAAGAGCCTGTTTTTCAGCCTTGTAGCCTGCTTGCGAAATTTCTGGGCCTTTGCCGTTTTCGCCATCATGTGGCTTGCGGTACTGGTATTTTCCGTCGCCTGCGTCACGGCCGTCGGCGCTTTGCTGGGCAACCCTGGTCTGGTCGGCGACATCCTGTTTCCGGTTCTGCTGATCATGGCGGCGATGTTCTTCACCTCGCTGTATTTCACCTTCCAGGACTGTTTCGACCCGGGCGCCGGGACCGCCGCCCGATAGACCACAGAGGCCTCACCAGTGTGCGGCCATCAGGGCTGACGCAGAAACAGGCCCCAATATCGAACGAGGTCCTGCAGTCCGACCAGCGCGTTTGGCTCACCCAGCGTCGCCAACAGGCGTTTGGCCTTGTCGATCTCCTTGACCTTGGCGTAGGCGGCCACCAGGCGCAACTTGGCCGATTCGCCGTGACGCGCGATGCCGCGCGCCAGGGCCTGCTCCATTTGCCCAATCCCGCGCTCTGTCTGGCCGATCTGAAACAGATTAAAGCCATAGTTGAACATGGCCAAACCGTCGGCCAGGTTCTTGGCACGCGCGACATCTTTCTCCAGGGTGTCGCGATCCTCGGCTGCTGCCTTGGCAATTTTCGCCCTCAGACGGCCGGCCTCGGCCGCTTTCGGTCCGCTGCCGATCAACCCGGCCGCGTAGCCCTGTTCGATGATGGTATTGGCTTCAATCGCCGACCCCGACTGCAGGGCCATCTCAGCCATGTCGGTGTAATCGCTCGCCTCCAGCAAGCCGGCAGCCACCCGTTGCAAGCGAAACACGTCGAGTTGCAAGGATGGCGCCAGCATCGGCTTGGACCAGAGCCGTGCCAGCACGGATTGCCAGCGAGCCTGGTCAGGGTAATGTTCGACCAGCAACTCCAGCGCCTGAGTCTGACCCGCCTCATCGTGTACCCTGCCGCGCGAATCGGCCAGCAGGCGCAACTGAATCTCGGTCGGCTTCTGCCCGGCCGCCTTCGCCTTACCGATCTCTTCAGTGAGCGCGTTGGCCGCACTTGCGTAGTCGCCCTTGAGGTAAAAGCTCTGAGCGCGCAATGTCAGCATGCCCGGATCGTTGCCGCCGGCCTGCAGGTAGCGTTCTACCCAGATCAGCGCATTGGCGTAGTTCTTGGCGTTGTAATACAGCGCCGCGACCGCCTGCAGCGAGGCCACTCGTTCAGCCTTGGTGAACCAGGGGCCACTGCCAGCCGACTCAAACTGCTGCGCGGCCAGATCGGCGTCGCCGGTGGCCACGGCAAGTGCCCCCTTGACCCGTGCGAGGATGTGCAATTCGTAAGGCGTCTTGGCCGCCACCGCCTCGGCCGCCTGGATTTTCTCGGCGGCTTCCTGATTCTTCTTCTCGCCCAATAATCGCTGCGCGTCTTGCAAGGGAACACCGATTTCGGCACGCACGGTCAGCCCCGCGGCGGCCCCTGCAGCCGAACTACCCGGCGCAGGCGCTTGGGCGGGTTCGGGATCCGGGGCCGCAGACTGTGCGCTGCTGCACAGGCCAAGGACGCCAAGGGTCAAGGCAGCGAGCGTCGCCGGGACGCGGCGCGAGGGCCGGCTTTTTTGAATCATGATCAACTCCAGTGGTTTCAAACAAATTATCCAACTCGCCGGGTCTGCGGCGATCAGGGCAGCGGTGTGAGCTTGGCCACCGACAGCGCCAGCCACTTCAACCCATGACGGGGAAAATTGATTTGCGCGCGAGCATCGTCGCCAGCACCCTCCAGCGTTTGCACGGTGCCTTCACCAAACTTGCCGTGGAAAATTCTCATGCCCACGCGCAATCCGTGCGTTGGCTGGCCCTTTTGTTGTGCTACAGCGGCCCCTTCCGGTTCGCGATTCTTGGGCTCAAACTGGCGCCTAGAGCCCATCAAGTAAGCGCTGTCAGCTCCTGAATATATAGCACTCGGGGTTCTGAACCCGGACTGCTTGGGCGTCACCCACTTCAGCGCGGAATCAGGCAGCTCGTCGAGAAACCGGCTCCTGACGTTGTAACGGGTCTGTCCGTGCAACATGCGGGTTTGTGAATGGCTGAGGTACAGACGCTTGCGGGCGCGCGTGATGGCGACGTACATCAGACGCCGTTCCTCCTCCAAACCGTCCCGCTCGCTGAGCGAGTTTTCGTGGGGAAACAGACTTTCTTCCAGGCCCGTGATAAAGACACAGTCAAATTCGAGCCCCTTGCTTGAATGCACTGTCATGAGCTGGATGGCATCCTGACCTGCCAGAGCCTGGTTGTCGCCGGCCTCGAGCGCCGCATGCGAGAGAAACGCTGCCAGCGGCGAGAGTGTCTCACCGGTTTCTCCGTCGGGCGCGATCACATCCATGGATGGGTCTGAATCGCGCGACACCGCGACAGCGTCGCGCCCGAATCCTTCGATGGATACAAAACTCTCCGCCGCGTTGACCAATTCCTCCAGATTCTGCACCCGGTCGGCACCTTCGCGATCAGCCTGGTAATGCGCAATCAAACCGCTGTGTTCGAGGACCAGTTCGACAATCTCGCGCAGGTTCAGGCCCTGTGCGCGTTCGCGTAGCACGTCGATACCTGCCAGAAACGCACCCAGGTTGGTGCCGGCCTTGCCGTCGAGATCGCGGACTGCGTCGCTCAGGGCACAAGCGCTGCCTCGCGCGGCGTCTTGCAACTGCTCGAGGCTGCGTGCGCCGATGCCGCGCGGCGGGAAATTGACCACTCGCAGGAAGCTGGTATCGTCGCGCGGGTTTTCCAGCAAGCGCAGATAGGCCAACGCATGCTTGACTTCCGCTCGCTCGAAGAAGCGCAAACCACCATACACCTTGTACGGTATGCCATGGTTGAACAGCGCCGTCTCGAGCAAGATCGGAA
>JAKANU010000132.1 GCA_021812315.1 Pseudomonadota bacterium | reverse complement strand
GTATTTCTTTTTGCGATCTTGTTTCGCAGGTCGGTCATGGTTTCCTAGGCGCCGATCACACCACCACCCAGGCACACTTCGCCGTTGTACAGGACCGCAGACTGGCCGGGCGTGACGGCCCACTGTGGCGCGGCGAAGTGTAGAGTGAAAGAGTCGACGTCGCGCAGGTTCAGCAGACACTGAGCGTCGGCCTGCCGATAGCGGGTCTTGGCGGTCAATGGCCCCTGGGGAGGTGTCACCCCTGCGACCCAACTGGATTCACCCGCCTGCACTGTCTGGGACAGGAGCCACGGGTGCTCGTGTCCCTGCACAACCCAAAGCGTGTTGCTTGCCGGATCCTTGCGGGCCACAAACCATGGCGCGTGATCGCCGCTCCCGCGCCGCCCGCCCTTAGGCTTGAGGCCACCAATTCCCAAACCCTGGCGCTGGCCCAGCGTGTAAAAGCTCAGGCCCATGTGTTCAGCGACTGTGCGGCCCTGGTCATCCATGACAGGGCCAGGTTGGCTTGCAATGTATCGGCTCAGAAACTCGCGAAATGGCCGCTCTCCAATGAAGCAGATACCGGTTGAGTCCTTCTTGCGGGCATTGGGCAAGCCAATCTCCGCGGCGATGCGTCGCACCTCGGTCTTGTGAAGTTCGCCAACCGGAAAAAGTGTTCGGCTGAGCTGTTGCTGGTTGAGGCGGTGCAAGAAATAGCTTTGATCCTTGGCAGGATCGAGCCCCTTGAGCAGTTCATGCCTGCCTGTTTCGCTGTTGAAGCGCACGCGGGCGTAGTGGCCGGTGGCAATCTTTTGCGCCCCAAGTGCCACGGCGTGGTCGAGGAAGGCCTTGAACTTGATTTCCGCATTGCACAAGACATCAGGGTTGGGCGTGCGTCCCGCCTGGTACTCGCGCAGGAAATGCGCAAACACGCGGTCCTTGTACTCGGTGGCAAAGTTGACATGTTCGATCTCGATGCCCAGGACGTCTGCCACAGCAGCAGCGTCGACAAAGTCGGCGTTGGCGGTGCAATAGCCGGCGACCCCGCCAAGTGGGTCGACCGGGCGATCGTCATCCTCCCAGTTTTTCATGAACACGCCGACGACCTCGTGGCCCTGCTGTTTAAGTAGCCAGGCACTCACCGCGGAGTCAACACCACCGCTTAGGCCGATGACCACCCGTTGTTTGCTGCCCGGCGTCTTGTTCGTCATATCAGACCAATTATCCCTGTCGGGGGGTGAGGCAACAATCGGAAAGTTCCGGGTTGGTCGGGTCCAAATCCGGCCACAGGGTGAGGAGAAGAAGTGAATTTGGCATGGGCTCTTCTGCCCTGCTGCAGGGGAGACGGACTCAGAGATTGCTGTTTCATTGACCCACGTCATGATTCATCGGTCCCGTGACGGGGGCAAACTCAGTTAAGCTCTCGGTCGCGTGTCGTCGGCCGGAGCTTATCGGCCAGGGACACCCCACGAGTTGTTGCAAGAATCAAGTTGAGGAGTTGCTATATGCAAACTGGCGTATCTACCGGGACGACATCGGGTGAAAAACCCAAAGTCGCGCAGCGCATCGGCGTGCCGCGCGAGGTCTTTCCTGGCGAAAAGCGTGTGGCCACTGTGCCCGAGGTGGTGGAAAAGCTGATCAAACTGGGCTTCGCGGTGAGTGTCGAGACGGGTGCCGGCGACGCCGCCAATTTCAGCGATGAGTCATACCGCGCAGTGGGCGCTACGGTGGTACCGGACGCGGCCCAGTTGTGGGCCAGTTCCGACATCGTCTTCAAGGTTAGCGTGCCGACGGCTGAAGAAGTCAGCCTGATGCGTGAAGGTGGTACTTTGATCGGCTTCATCTGGCCGGCCCAAAACCCCGAATTGATGCAGCAACTCACCGCCAAGAAGGCGACCGTGTTGGCCATCGACGCGTTGCCGCGCATGCTCAGCCGCGCCCAGAAAATGGATGCCTTGACATCCCAGGCCGGGGTTGCCGGATACCGGGCCGTCATTGAGGCCGCCAACGCCTTCGGCCGCTTCTTCAACGGCCAGATCACGGCCGCGGGCAAGGTGCCGCCAGCCAAGGTGTTCATCGCCGGCGCCGGTGTGGCCGGCCTCGCGGCGATTGGCACTGCGGCTGGATTGGGTGCCATCGTGCGTGCCAACGACACCCGTGCCGAAGTCGCCGATCAGGTCGTTTCCCTGGGTGGCGAATTCGTCAAGGTTGATTACGAGGAGGAAGGTTCCGGGGGCGGAGGCTACGCCAAGGTCATGAGTGAGGGCTTCCAGCAGGCCCAGCGCGAGATGTACGCCAAGCAAGCGCGTGAGGTCGACGTCATCATCACCACTGCGCTGATCCCGGGCAAGCCTGCACCGAAGCTGATCACCGCCGAAATGGTGCAGAGCATGAAGCCCGGCAGCGTGATCGTTGACATGGCCGCGGAGCGGGGCGGCAACTGCGAGCTGACCGAACCCGGCCAGACCGTCGTGAAGCACGGCGTGACCATCGTCGGCTATACCGACCTGGCTTCCCGGCTGGCCAAGCAGTCCTCGACGCTTTACGCGACCAACCTGTTTCGTCTCGCCGAGGAGTTGTGCAAGACCAAGGACGGTGTCATCAACGTCAATATGGAAGACGATGCCATCCGTGGTTTGACTGTGACCAAGGATGGCACGATTACGTGGCCTGCGCCTGCGCCCAAGCTGCCCGCGGCGGCTCCGCCGGCGGCGAAGCCGGCTGCCGCGCCGCAGGCCAAGAAGGGTCACGGCCACGGCGGCGCAAGCGAGCCCATGGCGGGCAACAAGCTGGCCATCATGTTTGGTGTGGCTGCGCTGATGTTCTGGTACGTGGGCGCCAATGCACCCAGCGTCTTTCTGGCGCACTTCACGGTCTTTGTGCTGGCCTGCTTTGTCGGCTACATGGTGGTCTGGAATGTGACACCCGCGCTGCATACGCCGCTGATGAGTGTAACCAACGCCATCAGCAGCATCATTGCCATCGGTGCCTTGGTGCAGATTGCGCCGCCTTTGTCCGGGACCGTGCCACCCAACGAGGCCATACGCTGGCTGGCGGTGGTCGGCATCGTGCTCACTGCGGTCAATATGTTCGGCGGCTTTGCCGTGACCCAGCGCATGCTGACAATGTTCCGCAAGTAACGGAGGCAAATTATGAATGCAAATATCGCAACCGCCTCCTATATTGGGGCAACGATTCTTTTCATCCTGAGTCTGGGCGGACTGTCCAATCCCGAGACCTCGCGTCGTGGCAACCTGTACGGCATGATCGGTATGACCATTGCGGTGCTGGCCACTGTCTTTGGTCCGCGGGTCACTGCTGCCGGACTTCCTTGGATCGTCGGCGCCATGGTCGTCGGTGGTGCCATCGGACTGTATGCGGCACGTATTGTCAAGATGACGCAGATGCCCGAGCTGGTTGCATTGATGCACAGTTTGGTGGGTCTGGCTGCCTGTCTCGTCGGCTTCGCGAGCTATATCGATACCTCAATCGCGATCACGGGTGCTGAAAAGTCGATTCACGAAATCGAGATTTATGTTGGCATCCTTATTGGCGCTGTTACCTTCTCCGGTTCCCTGATTGCGTTTGGCAAGCTCAATGGCAAGATCGGCGGCTCGCCCATGTTGTTGCCGGGACGCCACTGGATGAATCTGGTCGGCTTGCTGGTGGTCATCTGGTTTGGTGGCAGCTTCATCAACGCACATTCAATCAGCGACGGCATGACTCCCCTGATCATCATGACGGTGATTGCATTGCTGTTTGGGATTCACATGGTCATGGCGATCGGTGGGGCGGACATGCCGGTCGTGGTCTCCATGCTCAACAGCTATTCCGGCTGGGCCGCCGCCGCGACCGGCTTCATGCTGTCCAATGACTTGCTCATCGTGATTGGTGCGCTGGTTGGTTCCAGTGGTGCGATTCTTTCCTACATCATGTGCCGTGCCATGAACCGCAGCTTCATCAGCGTGATCGCCGGCGGCTTTGGTACGGGCGGTGGCGGGACGCCGGCGCCCAAGGGCGATGCGGCGCAGCCAGCGGGCGAGGTGGTGCCGATCAGCAGCGCCGAAACCGCTGAACTGCTGCGTGAAGCGAAAAGCGTCATCATCGTTCCGGGGTACGGCATGGCCGTGGCGCAAGCCCAGCACACGGTCTTCGAGATCACCAAGCTGCTGCGTGCAAAAGGCGTCAACATCCGTTTTGGTATTCACCCGGTGGCCGGGCGCATGCCGGGCCACATGAATGTGCTGTTGGCCGAAGCCAAAGTTCCCTATGACATCGTGATGGAAATGGACGAGTTGAACGACGACTTTCCGCAAACCGATGTGGCCATGGTGATAGGCGCCAACGATATCGTCAACCCGGGTGCCCAGGATGATCCGAACAGCCCCATCGCTGGTATGCCGGTACTTGAAGTATGGAAGGCCAAGACCTCGATAGTGATGAAGCGGTCGATGGCCTCGGGATACGCCGGCGTCGATAACCCGCTTTTCTACAAAGACAACAATCGCATGTTGTTTGGCGATGCAAAGAAGATGCTCGACGAGGTTTTGACGGCCCTCAAAGCCTGATATTTGCTTCGACAGGCGCACTAGACTCATCCGACCCCCGGCCAAGCCGGGGTTTTTTTTGTGCGACCACAGCTTTGTATCCTGTGATCCGTAGCTGTGCTCCGTTTTCTGCCACGAGTGAGAGCTTGAGCGCCGCCGCCTGACCCTAGGGAAAATACAGGCGCATGGAGCTGCGAATTCAGGCAAAATAATCTGCCCCAGGGTCATCGCAGACTTTGCGGCGGGCGGCCCTGCCACACAGTAGCCGACCCCGATCAGGATTCTTTAGGAGACACCCATGACCGATCGCATTTGGCTTTCAAGCTACCCGCCTGGCGTACCCGCAGACGTTGACGTTGGCAAGTACGGGTCGGTGACCGAAATGGTGGACGAGAGCTTGAAGAAGTTTGCCGACCGGACGGCATACAGTTTCATGGGTAAGGATCAGTCCTACCGGCAAATTGATAGTCTGAGTCAGGCTTTTGCGACTTATCTGCAGAGCCTGGGCTTGGCTAAGGGCGATCGCGTAGCCGTCATGATGCCCAACGTTCTGCAATACCCGATCGCGGTGATTGCGATCCTGCGCGCTGGCTTCACCCTGGTGAATGTCAACCCGCTTTACACGGCCCGGGAGCTTGAACATCAACTCAAGGACTCGGGTTCCAAGGCCATCGTGATTCTGGAAAACTTCGCTTCGGTGCTTGAAAAATGTCTGGCCGCCACGCCAGTCAAACACATCGTTTTGTGCGCCATGGGTGATCAACTTGGATTGATCAAGGGTGCGTTGGTCAATTATGTGGTGCGAAACAAGAAGAAGCTGGTACCGGCATTCTCGTTGCCTACTGCTGTACGATTCAATGCGGCCGTTGCCAAGGGTACCAGCGGCACTTTGAGAAAGGTTGCGCTCAAGCCGGATGATGTGGCGGTGCTGCAATATACGGGGGGTACGACGGGGGTCTCCAAGGGAGCTGTCCTCTTGCACCGCAATCTGGTGGCCAATCTGATGCAGGCGGATGCCTGGTTTGGGCCGGCTCTGAAGAAAATTCCCGCGGCAGACCAGATCACCTTCGTGTGCGCTCTGCCGCTCTACCACATCTTTGCCTTCACAGTAGGCATGATGATGTCGATGCGGCTGGGCGGTAAACTTATTTTGATTCCGAATCCACGTGATTTGGTCGCCGTTCTCAGCGAACTGGCCAAGCATAAGATACATGTTCTCCCGGCTGTGAACACTTTGTTCAATGGGTTGGCCAACCATCCAGATTTCAACAAGGTCGACTGGAGCCACTTGGTCGTTTCTGCGGGTGGTGGCACCGCCGTGCAAAGTGCGGTAGCCAAATTGTGGTTCGAGAAAACCGGTTGTGCGATTGCCGAGGGATATGGGCTGAGCGAAACATCGCCGATTGCCACCTCGAATTCAGTCACCACCACCGAGTATTCGGGCACCATTGGAGTGCCGGTTCCGAATACCTGGATCAAATTGCTTGATGACGACGGCATGGAGGTCGCCGCCGGACAGTCTGGTGAGATTGCGATCAAGGGTCCGCAAGTCATGGCGGGCTATTGGCAGCGGCCGGAGGAGACCGCCAAGGTCATGACACCTGATGGTTTCTTCAAGACTGGCGACATTGGCATCGTTGACGAGCGGGGCTTTTTCCGGATTGTGGACCGCAAGAAGGACATGATTCTGGTCAGTGGATTCAACGTATTTCCGACCGAGCTCGAAGACGTGGTCTCCCAGATGGAAGGCGTCATGGAGTGCGCCTGTGTGGGTATGCCCGACGCAAAGACTGGCGAAGCGGTGAAGTTGGTCATCGTCAAGAAGAGTCAGAACCTGACAGAGGCCGAGGTTCGTGCCTATTGCAGAGAAAACCTGACTGGTTACAAGCAGCCCAAGGTGATTGAATTTCGTGCCGAGTTGCCAAAGACCCCGGTCGGAAAGATTCTGCGTCGCGAATTGCGGGACAATTAGCGATGGCGACAGGGGCTCAAGCGCCACTGCTCGGTGTCATCGGCGGCAGCGGCGTTTACGAAATTGACGGTCTGATCAACCAGCGTTGGCAAAAAGTTTCCTCGCCGTTTGGTGAAGCCTCGGATGAGTTGCTGTTTGGCGAGCTCAACGGCCAGTCGATGGTCTTTCTGCCTCGTCACGGGCGCGGCCATCGTATCCCGCCCTCCGCGATCAATTACCGTGCCAACATCGATGCGCTCAAGCGTGTGGGCGTCACTGATCTGATTTCGGTCAGTGCGGTTGGCTCCCTGCGTGAGGATCTGAAGCCGGGCATGTTCGTAATCGTCGACCAGTTCATCGACCGAACATTTGCCCGCGAAAAGAGCTTCTTTGGTACTGGGCTGGTGGCGCACGTTTCGATGGCGCATCCGGTATGCCGGCGCTTGGGAGAGCATCTTGCCGCGGCGATGCGCGAGGCCGGTATTGTGACTGCTGCTACGGGCACCTATCTCGTGATGGAGGGCCCTCAATTTTCCACTTTGGCCGAGTCACAGCTGTATCGGAGTTGGAACTGCGACGTGATCGGCATGACCAACATGCCCGAGGCAAAGTTGGCTCGGGAAGCAGAATTGTGTTACGCGAGCGTGGCGATGGTTACCGACTTTGACTGTTGGCATCCCGACCACGACGCTGTCAACGTGGAAGCAATCGTCAAGGTGCTGCTGGAGAATGCGGACAAGGCTCGCAATATGGTCAGAGCTGTCGCACCACGCCTGTACTTGGACGTTTTGGCCGGGTCCTGCGTGTGTCGCCGCGCGCTCGATCACGCGTTGATTACGGCGCCGCATGCTCGAGACCCGGAAGAAGTCAAGCATCTTGGGGCGGTCGCGGGCCGCGTACTTGGCGGCTCTTGATCTCAATGGGGTCGACTTTCACCCCCCAGCCTGACGATGCGGGCCCGCGTCAGGCGATCGTGCAGGCCTCGCGCAAGCTGCACGAACTCGGACTCAACCGGGGCAGTTCCGGAAACATCGGCGTGCGTCATGGCGGGGTTCTCCTGCTCACTCCCTCGGGCGTGGTACCCGATGACATGTTGCCGCGGTCGATTGTCGGAATCGATTTCGCGGGGCGCGTTCAAGGCTCGGGCAAGCCTACCAGCGAGTGGCGCATTCACCGCGACATCATGATTGCCCGA
>JAKANU010000131.1 GCA_021812315.1 Pseudomonadota bacterium | reverse complement strand
GCCGATGCCTATGCCGCCTTTGAGGAAACGATCGGTAACGACGGTTTGCCAAACGCCAAAATCAGTAGAAAATACCGCCAAACCATTCTGGAAGCAGGCGGGAGTCGCCCGGCCATGGACTCGTTCAAGGCGTTTCGCGGACGCGAGCCTGAAATCGAGGCGCTGTTGCGCCATCAAGGCATGTCTGCACAGATGCAAGGAGGTTGATCTTGAAAGTTCCCGGCCCTCAAGCCAAGTCCAGCCTGCGTGTCACCGCAGGCCTCGTCTGTGCCATCGTATGGCTGTCCCCGAACCTGCTGACAGCGCAGGCGATCTACCGTCTTGACGGGGCCGACGGGCGCGTGACATTTTCGGACAAAGTACCAGCCAGCGCGATCAAGGCCCAGGTGGTCGGCGGCGAAACCAACTCCGCGGGCACGGCGGGTGCCGCGTTGCCGTTCGAGTTGCGCCAGGTGGTCAGCCGCTACCCGGTGGTCCTCTACACTTCAGCCAACTGCGCGCCCTGTGCCGCCGGGCGTGCCTTGCTGAGCCGGCGCGGCGTGCCGTTCAACGAAAAGACCGTCAACACGCCAAACGACACCGAAGCCCTCAAACGCATCGCCGGCGAGGCCTCGCTGCCTCTGCTAACCATCGGCACACAACAGGTCAAGGGCTACTCCGACATCGAGTGGGGACAGTTCCTTGATGCGGCCGCTTACCCGAAGACCTCGCTGTTGCCCTCGACCTACCGTGCACCACCGGCCACACCGCTCGTTGAGGTGCAAAAGGCAACCGGCGAGCCCAGCGCTGCACAAGCCCCCACGCCGACAGGCCCGCCCATTCCCAGACCCCCACCGCCGAACCCTGCCGCCAATCCTGCGGGCATCACGTTCTAGAGCCTGAGCGCAATAGTTCAGGGCTGGCCGGCCGGAGCGCGAAAGTCCAGGGTACGCACACCGCGGGGTGTGCCGAGCAGGCAGATCTGTGCCTTCTGAATGGCGAACACGCCGACCGTGACCACGCCCGGCCACTGACTGATTTCGAGCTCGAACGCACGTGGCTCGCGGATTTGCAGACCGCTGACATCGAGAATCATCTGACCGTTGTCGGTCAACACGGGCACTTCGCCAGCCGTCCGCACCCGGGCATGACCACCGATGGCCGCGAATTGTCGACCCAACTGCTTGGCCGCCATCGGGATAATTTCCACCGGCAGGGCAAACTTGCCCAGTGTTTGCACCAGCTTGGATTCATCGGCAATGCAGACAAAACAGCGCGCCAGAGCGGCAACGATCTTCTCGCGCGTCAGCGCCGCGCCGCCACCCTTGATCATGTTGCCCTGGGCGTCGATCTCGTCGGCACCGTCAATGTAGACGGCCAGCGAATCAACCTCTTGCGCCTCAAACACCTTGATCCCCAGCGCCTGTAACCGCGCCGTGCTGGCCTGTGAACTTGACACCGCGCCCCTGATCCGGTCTTTCATACCGGCCACAGCGTCGATGAATTTGTTGACTGTCGACCCGGTTCCGACACCCACAATCTCGCCTGGCACGACGTAGGCCAGCGCGGCGCGTGCGACCTGCGTCTTGAGTTCGTCCTGGGAATATGCCGAAGTGACCGGGGAAGTAGCGTGATTCATCTGAGAAAATCGGGTGAGTTGCAGGAACGTCTTGCAGGAATTATCCGATGTCCAGCCTCCCCTACGCCGTTGCCCGCCAGTTTTTGTTTCGCCTCGACCCCGAGAAGGCACACACACTCGCGCTGGGCGCGCTGGCGCTGGTGCAGAAGATCCCCTTGGGCCGCGCGCTGGGCGACCGACGCGTTGACGACCCGGTGGAACTTGCAGGATTGCGCTTTCCCAATCGGGTCGGTCTGGCTGCGGGGTTGGACAAGAATGCCCGCTGCATTGACGGCTTTGCTGCCATGGGTTTCGGCTTTGTCGAAGCCGGCACCGTCACGCCACTGGCGCAACCGGGCAATCCAAAACCACGCATGTTTCGCCTGCCGCAGGCGCGCGCGCTGATCAACCGTCTGGGCTTCAACAACGAGGGGCTTGACGCCTTCGTAGCCAACATCAAGCGCTCGGCCTGGTACCGGCAACGCCAGCTCGGCGAGTCGGCGCAGACCGGGCCGATGCTGCTGGGCCTGAACATCGGCAAGAATGCGGCGACTCCGATCGAGCACGCCATCGACGACTACCTGCTGGGACTGGCGGGAGTCTATAGGTACGCCGACTACGTCTGCGTGAACATTTCCAGCCCGAACACCAGCAAGCTGCGCACACTGCAAGACGAGCGCGCGCTCGACGGTTTGCTCGGCGCGCTGGCCGAGCGCCGTGACGCGCTGGCAGCACAGCAGGCTCAGGGCTCGGACGTGCGGCCCGGCGGCAAGCATCGGGTTCCGATGTTCGTCAAGATCGCCCCCGACCTGAACCCCGAGCAGGTCAAGGTGATCGCTGCGGCACTGCTGCGTCACGGCATGGACGGCGTGGTGGCCACCAACACGACCCTGAGCCGCGAAGCCGTGCAAGATCAGCCCCACTCCGACGAAGCCGGTGGACTCTCGGGCGCACCCCTGCGCGAGCCGAGCAACCGCGTCATTGCCCAACTGCGCAGTGCGTTGGGACCAAGATTTCCCATCATTGGCGTGGGCGGCATCATGTGCGCGGCCGATGCGCTGGCAAAAATCAGGGCCGGTGCCGACCTTGTGCAGCTCTACACCGGCCTCATCTACCACGGACCGGCGCTCGTGTCCGAGGTCGCATCAACGATGAAAAATGCCTTGAAACGCCCTTGCTGATTGCGCAGGCAGCTATTATTTCGATAGCACTGTCAGACTCCCGGCAACAGCAACCGGGCCACGTGCTCACCGATCGCCAGCGCACTGGTCAGCCCCGGCGACTCGATGCCAAACAGGTTGACCAGTCCGCGCACGCCGTGCTGCGCAGGCCCAGCGATCCAGAAGTCCGCGGCGTCGCTGCCGGGTCCATCGATTTTCGGGCGGATGCCCGCGTAGCCCGGCATCAGGGCACCACCGGGCAGGCCCGGCCAGTACTTGCGTACTTCGGCGTAGAAGGCGTCGGCGCGCGCCGCCTGCACCGTCAGATCGTCAGGTGTATCGACCCACTGCACATCGGGTCCGAACCTGGCCTGGCCGGCGAGATCGAGCGTGAGATGAACGCCCAGACCACCGGCCTGCGGCACCGGGTAGATCAGGTGTCGAAACGGCGTGCGCGCACCCAGCGTGAAGTAGTTGCCCTTGGCAAAATAAGCGCGCGGTACCTGCGAGGCTTCGAGCCCTGCAAAGCGCGCGGCCAGCGCCGGCGCGTGCAAACCGGCGGCGTTCACGACCATCGTCGCGCGCAATTGCGTGCCATCGACTGCTACCAATTCAATAGCTGAATGCGCACAGCGCGCCTGCTCCACAGGCGAATTGAACACAACCATGCCGCCCGCATTGCCAATTTCCCCGTACAGGGCGAGCATCAGCGCGTGGCTGTCGACGATGCCGGTACTGGGCGAATAGATCGCTGCCTCGCAGCGCAGTTCGCTCTCCAGTGCACGCGCCTGTGTGGCGTCGAGCACGACCAGATCGTCCACGCCGTTGCATCGAGCCCGGTCCACGATCGCCCGCAGGCCCGGCACCTGATCGGCTGCGGTGGCCACCAGCAGCTTGCCGCAGCGCCGATGGCCTACGCCACGTTCTGCACAGTAGGCATACAGCATGGAGCGGCCCTGCACACACAGCCGGGCCTTGAGCGAACCCGCCGTGTAATAAATACCCGCGTGAATGACCTCGCTGTTGCGCGAACTCGTGCCGGTGCCGAAAGTTGGTGCCGCCTCCAGCACCATGACCTCGCACCCGCGGCGCACCAGGGAGCGCGCCGCCGCCAGACCGACCACACCGGCGCCGATGACCACGCACTGCACCTGCTCCACGGTGAACTCAGCGCGCCCTGGGCAAATCGGCAGGCGCGAGCGCGAACGGCCTGGGCGCAAAGCCCAGGTCCTGCGCAGCGCCGAGGTGATCGAACACCAGATCGCGGCTCATGCGATCTGCCATGGCGACCGACCAGTGTCGGTACCGCGGCAGCAAGCGCATCCCACCCAGTGCTGCCGCAAACGCCCAGCGCGGCACATTCAACAGGCGCAGCGGCACATGCAACGCGGCAAAAACGCGTGCCACCATGTCGCGGTAGCTCAGCGTCTCGCCGCCCGAAATGTTGTACGCCCGATTCGCTGCGGCACGAACCTGCAATGCGGCCAGACAGCACTGCGCCACGTCCTGCGCATGCACCGGCTGGCGCAGGCCAATGGCCTGGCCAAGCAAGGGGAAGAAGCCCCAGCGCTGTATGAAACGGGCCATCTCGGAGATATTTTTGTCGCGCCCCAGCCCGTAGATCAGCGTCGGGCGCAGGATCACCCACTCGACGCCGCAGCGAGCGGCCCAGGCCTGGACCTGCGCTTCGGCCGCAGCCAGGCCACTGGCCATGTGCTGCTCCTGCACGTCGCTTGAATCACCCTTGGTAAAGCGGCTGGTCGATGACAGCAGCACGAGCCGTCGTGCGCCGCGGGCTTGCAGAAGATCAAAGTACCGTGGCAACACCCATATTGGCGCGACACTGATCCACGAGCTCACAGCGGGATCGCTGCCCGAATGCGCGCGCGCCAGAGCCTGAGCCAGCTCCCGCGCGGCGCTGCGCCCGAGCATCGTGACTTGCCAGCGCCCGACCTGCAACAAGTCGAGCAGACAGGAGCCCACCAAACTGCTGCCACCCAGAACACCGACCGTCTTGACGGGCGCGAGTTCAGCCACGCAGAAACCCCAGCATGCGAGCCCCCCGATGCGCCGAAAAATAGCTGGCGACCAGAGCAAAGCGCAGCCATACGCCCAGAGCAACCAAAGGCATCAACGGGCCCGGATATTGGTGCCTGAAGAACTTGCGGTAAAAGCGCACCATGCCCTTGTGCTTGTGCCATTCGACAAACACGCGCTTGCCCTGGCTCGAAACGCCGCAGGCATGGGTGATCCGGGCCGACGGGACAAACAGGATCTGCCAGCCCTTCTGGCGAAACCGCATGCACCAATCGAGATCCTCGCAGTGCAGAAAATAGCCTTCATCCCACGCGCCAACGTCGAGCATCGCCTGGCGGCTGACCATCATGCACGCGCCCGAGACGGCCTCCATCTCCACCGCATGATCAGGTAAGGGCTGCTTGTGCAGGCAAAAATCCGAAAACAGGCGCGGCCAGCGGTCGGCAAAGTGCGCCAGACCGAAGGCGCGGACAAAGGCACGCCAGGGCGTCGGGATGGCGCGTCGGCTACCGGCCTGCTCCGTGCCGTCGGGATTGACCAGCAGGCCGCCAACCATACCGACCCGCCCGGCGCCGCGTAGCGCCTGCAACAGCCTGGCCAGGGAGTTTGGCTCGACCCAGCAGTCCGGATTGATGAACAGCAGGTACGGCGCGCTGGCCAGCCGCGCGCCAACGTTGCAGGCCGCTGCAAAGCCCAGATTGGCACCATTGCTGACGAGTTTCACCGGCGTCTGTGCCGCCAGGCGAAGCGCGCTGCCATCGGTAGAGGCGTTGTCAATCACGATGATTTCGAGCTCGACGCTGCAGGCGAGCAAAGACTCGACACAACGACGCAGGAAATCGCCCGCATTGTGATTCACGATGATGGTGGAGATAACGACACTCATGGGTCAGGTTCTTGCAGGCGCGATGATGAGTATTCGTTGGGACAAGCCTTCGATCTTACCAAGGCGCCCACGCCTGCCAGCCGGGCAAAGAAAAGCCCGCGGTCCAAAGACCTGCGGGCCTGTCCCTTGTCACCAAGATTTGGTGGGCAGTGCAAGTTTCGAACTTGCGACCCCTGCAGTGTGAATGCAGTGCTCTACCCCTGAGCTAACCGCCCGGAAAACAACTCACGCGAGGGGCAAATTATGCATCATTTCACGGCCGCCAAACGCCACACCGTCTTGCCAGCGCTGCTTGCGTCGAGTTGCTGCAGAACCGCCTCGTGGGCCTTGAGTTCGGGCTCACTGGCGAACAAGACCGGCAAATCCAGGTTCAAGAGTTCCGGGCTCGCGTGCGCGGAGGTCCTATGCCGTGGTAGCGCTTCGTCAATCAGCAGGGCTTCCTGGCCGCGCGTCATGGCCAGATAAACCTGCGCCAGCAGTTCGGCGTCGAGCAAAGCCCCATGCAAAGTGCGCGCCGAGCGATCCACACCCAGGCGTTCACACAGGGCATCGAGCGAGCTGCGCTTGCCGGGAAACATCTCCCTGGCCAGCGTCATCGTGTCGGTCACAGCCGCAACATGCGTCTCCAGTCGCGGGCGACCAATGAGTTCGAGCTCCTTGTTCAGAAACCCAAGGTCAAACGGCGCGTTGTGGATCAGGATTTCGGCGCCGCCGAGGTATTGCAGGAGTGCGTCAGCAACCGCCTGGAAGCTGGGCTTGTCCTGCAGGAACTCCATCGTGATGCCATGGATCTTGAGCGCCTCCGCATGGCTTTCACGCCCGGAAAACAGATAGAAATGCTGGTTGTTACCGGTCAGCTTGCGATTGCACAACTCGACGCAACCGATTTCGACAATGCGGTCGCCCGCTTCGGGGTTCAGCCCGGTGGTCTCGGTATCCAGAAATATTTGGCGCATCGGCGAGTCAATGATTTTCTTTGGCGTGATTGATGGAGTATTTCGGGATCTCCACCACCACGTCATGCTGCGCCAGTATGGCTTGGCAACTCAGCCGCGACTGCGGCTCCAGTCCCCAGGCGCGATCGAGCAGGTCTTCCTCGTTTTCGTCGACTTCGTTGAGCGTCGCAAAGCCTTCGCGCACGATCACATGACAGGTCGTGCAGGCACAACTCATGTCGCAGGCATGCTCGATGGCGATGTGGTTGTCGAGCAAGGCTTCGCAGATCGAGGTGCCCGCGGGCGCGGAGATCTCGGCGCCTTGCGGGCAATACTCGGGATGGGGAAGGACTTTGATGGTTGGCATGAGGTTCTCGCTCTGGCGGCTGTCAAACCGTCTCAATATTCTTCCCGGCCAATGCGCGAGTGATTCCCCGGTTCATGCGCAAGGCGGCAAAAGCCTCGGTGCCTTTGGCCAGGGCCAGCGTCGCCGCTTCAATCTGTGTGGCGTCCTGCAAGGTGCGCGCCGAGCTGAGGCCAAGCATCAATTCGTCAATCGCCGTGCGCTGGGCCGGCGTCAGCAGGTCGGCATCGGCAAGCAACGCACTTTGAGTCGCCAGCAACATCCGATCAGCCTCAACCCGCGCCTCCACCAGGGCGCGCGCCTTCATGTCTGCCTCGGCGGCGCTGAAGCTCTCGCTGAGCATGCGGGCAATTTGATCGTCGCTCAGTCCGTAAGAGGGTTTGACTTCGACGTGCGCCTCAACACCGCTGATCTGCTCGCGTGCGCTCACGCTCAGAAGTCCGTCAGCATCCACGGTGAAAGTGACCCGGATGCGCGGGGCGCCGGCAGCCATCGGTGGAATGCCACGCAACTCGAAGCGCGCCAGACTGCGGCAGTCCGCCACCAGATCGCGGTCGCCTTGCACCACGTGCAGGGCCAGGGCGGTCTGCCCGTCCTTGTAGGTCGTAAAGTCCTGCGCCTTGGCCGTGGGAATGGTCTCGTTGCGCGCGACGATGCGCTCGACGAGTCCGCCCATGGTCTCGATACCAAGCGAGAGCGGTATCACATCGAGCAGCAGCAAGTCGCCACCGGTGTTGTTGCCCGCAAGCTGGTTCGCCT
>JAKANU010000130.1 GCA_021812315.1 Pseudomonadota bacterium | reverse complement strand
TGAATTTGAGGAGAGCCAACCGTGACCCAGTCCAGCCACGTCGATTACCAGACCGATCCTTCGCAGTACAAACATTGGAAACTTGAGTTCGATGGACCCGTAGCGACGCTGAGGGCGGATTTTGACGAAGATGCGGGCCTGCGTCCCGGCTACAAGCTCAAGCTCAACAGCTACGATCTGGGCGTTGACATTGAACTCAACGATGCGATTGGCCGCGTCCGCTTCGAGCACCCGGAAGTACGCACCGTGGTTCTGACCAGCGCGAAGGACAAAGTGTTCTGCTCCGGCGCCAATATTTTCATGCTCGGCCTCAGCAGTCATTCCTGGAAAGTGAACTTCTGCAAATTCACCAACGAGACCCGCAATGGCCTGGAAGATTCGTCAACCTACAGCGGTCTAAAGTTTCTGGCCGCCATCAACGGCGCTTGCGCCGGCGGTGGATACGAGTTGGCGCTGGCCTGCGATGAAATCATTCTTGTGGATGACCGATCCAGCGCAGTGAGTCTGCCGGAAGTTCCCTTGCTGGGGGTGTTGCCGGGCACCGGAGGCCTGACGCGACTGACTGACAAGCGCCACGTGCGCCATGACCTGGCGGATATGTTGTGCACCAGCGCCGAGGGCGTGCGTGGTGAGAAGGCGCTGAACTGGCGCCTGGTCGACGGCCTGGCCAAGCCGGCGGTGTTTGCCCAAAAGGTGCGCGAAAGGGCGCTGGAACTCGCTGCCGGCAGCGATCGCCCGAGCGGCGCCACAGGAGTGATCCTGAGACCCTTGCAGCGTAGCACTGAGCCCGATGCGATGCGCTATCCGCTCCTGAGTGTCGAGTTGGATCGCGTCAAGCGCAGCGCGACTTTGACCGTCAAGGGCCCGGTCGGAGCGCAGCCAACCACGATTGCCGCGATTGAGGCTTGCGGCGACAACTGGTACCCGCTGGCCTTGGCGCGCCAGCTCGAAGATGCGATCCTGTCGCTGCGCACCAACGAGCTTGAAATCGGTATCTGGTTGCTCAAGACCGAAGGATCGAGCGACGAAGTGCTGACCCTGGACGCCAGCCTGCTGGAGCACCGCGACCACTGGCTGGTGCGCGAAACCATAGGCCTGTGGCGGCGCACGCTGAGTCGTCTGGATGTCTCCTCGCGCAGCCTGTTTGCGGTGATCGAGCCGGGTTCCTGCTTTGCCGGCACCTTGCTGGAACTGGCTTTGGCCTGCGACCGAATCTACCAACTTATTCTGCCCGAGGATTCGACGCGCTCGCCATGCATCGCACTGACTGAGGCCAACTTCGGCCTCTATCCCATGGTCACGGGCCAGAGCCGCTTGCAGCGACGTTTCTATGACGAGGTGGCCGCACTGCAGGCGGTCCGCGCCGAGATTGGCAAGCCGCTGGACGGTGAGGCGGCATCGAGACTCGGTCTGGTGACGTCGAGCCCGGATGATATTGACTGGACTGACGAGTTGCGCATGGCCGTTGAAGAGCGTGTCAGTATGTCGCCCGACGCGTTGAGTGGTCTGGAGGCGAATCTGCGTTTCAACGGGCAGGAAAACATGTTCACGCGCATCTTCGGACGCCTGACTGCTTGGCAGAACTGGATCTTTCAACGGCCAAACGCGGTCGGGGAAAAGGGCGCGCTCAAAGTCTACGGCAAAGGCGACAAAGCTGCCTTCGACTGGAACCGGGTTTGATCCACGTTTCCGTCATCGCGAGCGCAGCGTGGCGATCCATGAAGTCCTGGATTGCCACGCTACCCTTGCAATGACCTGACCGCATTAATTTACAGGAGCCCGATATGTCGATCAATTACAGCGAAAAGATTCCCAACAATGTCAATCTGAGTGAAGATCGAACCTTGCAGCGCGCACTTGAGCAGTGGCAGCCGAACTACTTGCGCTGGTGGAGCGACATGGGTCCCGACGACTCGCAGAACTTTGACGTGTATCTGCGCACAGCGGTCAGTGTCGACCCGCAGGGCTGGGCTCAATTTGGTCATGTCAAGATGCCTGACTATCGGTGGGGCATCTTCCTGAATCCGGCCGAGCAGGATCGCCAGATCCATTTCGGCGATCACAAGGGCGAAGCGGCTTGGCAGGATGTGCCCGGCGAGCACCGCGCGAACCTACGCCGCATCATTGTCACGCAGGGCGATACCGAGCCGGCTTCCGTCGAGCAGCAACGGCACCTGGGCTTGACGGCGCCCAGCCAGTACGATCTGCGCAATCTGTTTCAGGTCAACGTCGAAGAGGGACGCCACTTGTGGGCCATGGTCTACCTGCTGCACAAGTATTTTGGTCGTGATGGTCGCGAAGAAGGAGAGGCCCTGTTGGAGCGCCGCAGCGGTCAACAAGACAACCCGCGAATCCTTCAGGCCTTCAACGAAGAGACGCCGGACTGGTTGAGCTTCTTCATGTTCACGTACTTCACCGACCGGGACGGCAAGTTTCAGCTTTGCGCCCTGGCCGAGAGCAGTTTCGACCCGCTGGCCCGCACGACCAAATTCATGCTGACGGAAGAAGCGCATCATATGTTCGTCGGCGAGAGCGGCATCTCGCGGATCATTCAGCGCACCTGTCAGGTCATGAATGAAATGAAGACTGATGACGTCGACAAGTTGCGCGCTGCCGGGGTGATCGACCTGCCGACCATCCAGCGTTATCTCAATTTTCATTTCAGTGTGACCATCGACCTGTTCGGCTCCGACGAATCGAGCAACGCTGCGACCTTTTATAGCAGCGGATTGAAGGGTCGGTTCGAGGAAGGCAAGCGGTCCGACGACCACATCCTCAAGGGCAGCACTTACAAGGTGTTGGCGATGCAGGGCGGGGTGCTGGTGGAAAAAGAGGTGGCGATGCTCAATGCACTTAACGAGGTGCTGCGAGACGATTACATCAAAGATTCGATCGGTGGTGTGGGGCGCTGGAACAAGGTGATCGAAAAAGCCGGCCTTCCATTGCGTTTGACGGTGCCGCACAAGGCGTTTCACCGCAGCATTGGCGCCCTGTCCGGTGTCAAGGTGTCGCCCGATGGTCGCGTCCTGTCCGAGCAGGCGTGGAGCAGCGAGGTTGACAATTGGCTGCCCAGTGCCACCGACCGCGCCTTCGTCGCAAGCTTGATGGGACGTGTCATGGAGCCCGGAAAATTCGCGAACTGGATTGCGCCGCCGATGATGGGTATCAACCGGCAGCCAGCCGACTTTGAATACGTACGTTTCAACTGAGCGCGAACACCATGACTGACAGCGCGGCCATCCGGCAGCATTTGATTGATCCCGAGATTTGCATTCGCTGCAATACCTGCGAGGCCACCTGCCCAGTCGCGGCTATCACGCATGACTCACGCAACTATGTGGTCGATGTCAGCAAGTGCGACTTCTGCATGGCCTGTATACCGCCCTGTCCGACTGGCGCCATCGACAACTGGCGCGCCCGTCTTCCGGCTCAAACCTATGGTGTGCAAGAGCAATTGGAATGGGATGCGCTCCCTGCTGAACTGATCGCGCCCCAGCCTGCGGTGTCGGGTCCCGTCGCCACCGTGCAGGGTGCCGCCGCCTCGGTCATGCTCCATTCGGTTGCCCCCGCGAGCAACAGCGCTGCCGACTTCGACAGCGCCCAGTATGGCGCGACATTGCCGCCATGGTCTGCCGCCCATGCCTACACCAATTTGTACGGTCCCAAGGCGCCAGAGAAGTCGATCACGGCGACTGTCGTAGGCAATGTGCGAGTAACCAAGGCGGGGAAGGACTACGACACCCACCACATCGTGCTTGACTTTGGCCCGTTACCGTTGCCGGTCCTCGAAGGGCAGTCGATTGGCATCATGGCGCCCGGCCGCGACGTCAATGGCCGCCCACACCATGCCCGTCAGTATTCGATTGCCAGCGCGCGCAACGGTGAACGACCCGGATATAACAATCTGGCGCTGACAGTCAAGCGTGTGCTGCAGGATCGTCAGGGTGCGCCGCTTCGGGGTGTTTGCTCAAACTATCTGTGCGACCTGCAGGTCGGCGACAAGGTGCAGGTGATCGGCCCGTTCGGCAGCAGCTTTCTCATGCCGAACCACCCGCGCTCGAACATTGTGATGATCTGCACCGGTACTGGCAGCGCACCGATGCGCGCGATGACTGAGTGGCGGCGGCGAATGCGTCAGACGGGTAAGTTCGAAAGTGGCAAACTGATGTTGTTTTTTGGCGCTCGCACCAAGGAAGAGTTGCCCTACTTCGGTCCCCTGCAAAATCTGCCAGCGGACTTTATCGACATCAATTTCGCCTTCTCGCGTACGCCGGGGCAAGCCAAGCGGTATGTGCAGGACGCGATGCGCGAGCGTGCAGCCGACCTTGGCCTCTTATTGCGTGACGGGAACAGCTACTTTTATGTCTGTGGACTCAAGAGCATGGAGCAGGGCGTGCTCATGGCCTTGCGCGATGTGGCACGGCTCACCGGAATGTCATGGGAAGATCTGTGCGTGGCGCTAAAGAGGGAGGCGCGACTGCACCTTGAGACCTATTAAGCGTAGTCATTCAGGCGCGCAAATCCTCGTACTTCTTCATCAGTTGTTCAGGGGTTTCCTGGAAATCAGGGTTAACCGAGATGCAGTCGGCCGGGCAAACCAGCTTGCATTGAGGCTCATCTTCTGCACCCACACATTCGGTGCAGCGAAGCGGATCGATGACATACGTTGGATCGCCCACGCTGATCGCCTCATTGGGGCAGGGTGGTCGGCAGGCATCGCAAGCGGTGCAGTCTTCTGTAATGATCAAGGCCATGATGGATTCCTTCGCGTTCAGTAGTGTTGTGGTGACGATCAGGTGGTAACCTGAGCTTCGAGTTCCGCAAGTTTATTGTGCCTGAAGGCGCCCCAGAGTGCAGCGCCTATGGCCCCGGCATAGATGGAGTCGGGGTGCGACCGCGCCGTCACCGCGACCTTCTCCGTGACCATCTCCTCCTGAATCGCCGCCAGCAGGCCCGTGTCCAGGGCCAGTCCGCCAGTGATCAGCGCAGTACCGGTCTTGATACCGGTGATCTTCAGCAGTTTCACGATGCGCGAGGCCATGGACAGGTGAATGCCCTTGAGAATGTCGGCCGTGGCAATGCCGCGAGAGACCATGTTGATGACGTCGGTTTCAGCCAGCACGGCGCAAATTGAGCTGACCTTTTCTGGCTCTTTCGAGCTTTGCGACAGCGCACCGATCTCTTCCACGGCCACGCCGAGATAGCGCGCAATGTTTTCCAGAAATTGCCCGGATCCGGAGGCGCATTGGCTGGTCATCTTGTATGAAAGCACCTTGCCGCGTTCGTCAATGTAAATGGCGCGGCCATTGAGCGCACCGATATCGACCACTGCCCGAGCCGTCGGATCAAGAAAAATGCCACCCCGTGCGTGCGTGGTCATGGAGTAGAAATGGCCCGTGGCGAACTTGACATTCTCTCCCTCGCCTGTGGTCGCTATGTAATCAACATCGCCGCGCTGCAGTCCGGCGTCCTCCAACACAGCGTCAAAACCCTGCTGAGCCAGCGCCATGGGATCGCGGCTGCGGATGCGCTCGCAGTGCTTGGCCAGCCACTGCCGGGCGCCATCATCGTGGCTGCGAAATAGCACGGACTTGACGGCACCTGAACCGATGTCGATGCCGATGGTGGTGATGCTCATGATGGCCTCCGCTGTGCAACCTTGCCGTCGTCAACCACGGCGCGCCAGGCGTAAGTCGCGCCACCAAGTGCACCGGTGTAAATCGAATCTGGATCGATGTTGACGGTCAGTTCGCCATAGTTTTCAAAAATCAGTTCGCGCAAAGACTTCACTGCTGCCTCGTTCTTGGCGACGCCCCCGGTGAACGTGAATTGATTGTGGACACCACCGGAGCGCGCCAGGATCGACATGGCGCGCAAAATGATGGCGCGGTGCAGTCCGGCCATGATGTCTTCGCGCTTGTCGCCCAGCGAGAGCCGATCGCGCAATTCCGCCCCCGCAAACACGGTGCAGGTCGAGTTGATGCGGATGGTCTTGGTCGATTTCATCGCCAGCGGCCCGAGTTCGTGCAGCCCCATGTTCATTTCATCGGCGATGTAGCCCAGATAGCGTCCGCAACCTGCGGCGCAACGGTCATTCATCTGGAAGCTCTCGACAATGCCGCTGGGATCCACCTGGATAGCCTTGGTATCCTGACCACCAATGTCCAGCACGGTCGCGGTGCCCGGGTACATCACATGCGCACCCAGGCCGTGACACAGAATTTCCGATCGAATATGCTCCTTCGAGAATGGCAATCGGGCACGGCCATAACCGGTTCCAACAATGTAGGTTTCTTCCATCTCCGTGTCCAGGATTCCCTTGATCGGGGCTTCCACCCGAGGCCTGCGCGCAGCCGTCTCCGGCATGGCAGTGAAAGCGCGCTCCAGTGCTGCCAGCAGGTGACGGCGGATCGAGTCGGCGTAGACACGGTTTTCGACTTCGATGATGGAGCGGTCGAACACATTGAGTAGAAAGTCGTACCGCGTGCTTGCCTCTTTGGCAACGACTTCACCAATGGCGAGGTACTGACTGCCGGCGATATCGCGGAAGAAGTCGGACTTGCGTTTGGCACCGGGCTTGAAGAGTTCAGCCGCTCCGGCTTGCAGCCTGCGGAATACTTCAGACAGGGCTTCGGCGACCGCTGGCGTGGCTTCGCCGAAGCGCGCGCTGGCCAGACTGCGCTGGCAAGTTTGCTCCAGATCGGTGAGTTGCTCGAGGTATTGTTCGAGGCGGAAATCGCGCTCCAATTGGCCAAGAAATCCGTCCAGTGAACCGTTCAGGGCGTCTGTCGCTCCCAAGGCCTGGCGGAACAGGAAGAAGCGACCGTTGACCATGGCCTCTTGCTTGGCAATGGTCGCCGCCGTGTCGTAATTGGAGCGCGAGTTGGTGATGCCGCGCCCCAGAATGTTGCGGTTCTCGTCAATCACCACCGCTTTCGTGGTCGTTGAGCCGAGGTCGATACCGATGAAGCAACGCATGGTGTTCTCCGCTCAGTGGGCTGTTATCGGGATAATTCGGCCGGGCGAACCGGCGCGGCCCGCCGCCGCGACGGCCGCAGACGCGGCGCCGACGCGCTTGGCCTTGACCATCTGGAAATAGCTTTCCAGCCGGTTCTTCACGTTGGCGGCCGAGAAATAGCGTGGATCGACGAGGTCTGTCTCTATGAAGGCGGCGGGTTTTCCGGTGCGCCGTTCGACTTCACGCAGAATCAGCAATTGCCCGGCTGAAAAGCTATTGCAACTCTTGATTGAATTGATCAGCAAGCCGTCGGCCTGGTACTCGTCGATGTACTTGCAGATCATGTCGATGCGCGAGGGCAGGTTCAGGTTCGTGTAACAGCCAAGACAGTATTCCGCGAGCGATTCCAGCGGATGCTCCGGGTCGTGCCGGAAGCCGAAGTCGTAGAGGCCGCCGACCTTGGCGTAGGTGCTGGAGACCACCACCGCGCCCTCGTCGTAGAACATCTTCCAGAAGTCGCGAAAGCTCGTCCAATTGGGCGGCCCCTCGACGATCAGGCGGTATTTCTCCTCGCCCATTTCGCCCTCCGGTGTGATCGGGCCTTTGCCGTCGCGCATGCGCTGCTCGATCTCGCTGCGCAACACCTGGTAATACTGGGAGGCCTGCGGCGTGCCACGAAAAGCGGTGAAGATCGGACCGATGTAATAGACCGCGCCGAAGTAGCCGTCGATTGGCGACGGGCGGTTCCTGGCCGATTGCAGCACCGCCACCAGGTCTTCCTCGGCCTTGGCCGATTCGC
>JAKANU010000129.1 GCA_021812315.1 Pseudomonadota bacterium | reverse complement strand
ACCTGGTGGTCGAGGGCGTCAACATCGTCAAGAAGCATACCAAGCCCAATCCCCTCAAAGGCACGGTCGGTGGCGTGGTGGAAAAAGCCATGCCGATTCACCAGTCGAATGTGGCAATCTACAACGTTGCCAGCGGCAAGGCCGACCGCGTTGGCATCAAAGTCCTCGCTGACGGCAAGCGCGTTCGCGTTTACAAGTCCAGTGGCGAAGAAATCAAGGTGGCATGAACATGGCTCGTTTGCAAGAACACTATCGTGAAAAGTTGGTGCCTGAGTTAATGGCCAAATTTGGCTATACCTCAACGATGCAGGTGCCGCGTTTGACCAAGATCACCCTGAACATGGGCGTGAGTGAGGCCGTTGCCGACAAGAAGGTCATGGATCACGCGGTGGCCGACCTGAGCAAGATCGCCGGCCAGAAGCCCGTGGTGACGATGTCCAAGAAGGCCATCGCCGGCTTCAAGATCCGTGAGAATCAGGCGGTGGGTTGCATGGTCACCCTGAGAGGGGTGCAGATGTTCGAGTTTCTCGACCGTTTTGTCACCGTGGCTCTGCCCCGGGTGCGTGACTTCCGTGGCATTTCGGGTAGGGCCTTTGATGGTCGAGGCAACTACAACATCGGCGTCAAAGAACAAATCATCTTTCCTGAAATTGAATACGACAAGGTCGATGCCTTGCGTGGTCTCAATATCAGCATCACCACAACGGCCAAGACCGACGAAGAGTGCAAGGCGCTGCTCACCGGCTTCCGTTTCCCCTTCAAGAATTGAGGTGACCTGTGGCAAAAATGGCTTTAATCGAGCGCGAACTCAAGCGCGACAAACTGGTTGCCAAGTACGCGAAGAAGCACGCCGAGCTCAAGGCGCTTGCCCGTGATCCGCAGCGCAGCGACGAAGAGCGCGCTGCGGCCCGAGTGGCTTTGCAAAAGCTGCCGCGCAACGCCAATCCGACGCGCCAGCGCAATCGTTGTTCGATCACTGGTCGGCCTCGTGGCACGTTTCAGCATTTCGGGCTGGCGCGCGCAAAAATTCGTGAAATGGCGTTCGCCGGGGAAATCCCCGGCGTTGTCAAGGCCAGCTGGTAAGCGGCAGGAGACATCAATATGAGCATGAGTGATCCCATCGCCGACCTGTTGACCCGCATTCGCAATGCGCAGATGGTGGCAAAAACCACGGTTTGTGTCCCATCCTCCAAAGTGAAGGTGGCGATTGCACAGGTGTTGAAGGACGAGGGCTACATAGACGGTTTTCAGGTCAAGACCGAGAGTGGGAAGTCGGAACTCGAGATCGCCCTGAAGTATTACGCGGGCCGCCCGGTCATCGAACGCATCGAGCGGGTCAGTCGGCCCGGCCTGCGGGTCTACCGCGGCAGCGATGCCATCCCCCAGGTTCAAAACGGCCTGGGTGTGGCGATTGTCACCACCCCGAAGGGCGTCATGACCGATCGCAAGGCGCGCGCCAGCGGTGTCGGTGGCGAAGTGCTCTGCTACGTCGCCTAGAACGTGGCATTCAGGAGTAATTGAAAATGTCCCGTATCGGAAAACTACCCGTCGCCGTGCCGGCTGGCGTGAAGGTATCAATCGCGCAAGACCAGATCAGCGTTCAAGGCGCTGGTGGGACCTTGTCGCTGGTTCAAAATGCCCTGGTCAAGGTGACCAGCGCAGCCGACCGGCTGAGCTTCGCTCCGGCCAACGATTCGCGTGAGGCCAACGCCATGAGTGGCACCATGCGCCAGTTGGTGAACAACATGGTGGTCGGTGTGACCAAGGGTTTCGAGAAAAAGCTCAGCCTGATCGGTGTCGGTTACAAGGCGCAGGCCCAGGGCGCCAAATTGACCTTGACGGTCGGGTACTCGCATCCGGTGAACAAGGAAATGCCTGCGGGCATCACGGTGCTGACCCCGGGCCCGACCGAAGTCGTGGTCAAAGGCGCTGATCGTCAGCGTGTGGGGCAGGTGGCAGCGGAGATCCGCGCCATCCGCCCGCCCGAGCCTTACAAGGGCAAGGGTATTCGCTACGCCGATGAAAAAGTCAAAATCAAAGAGACCAAGAAGAAGTAAGGAGCCCCAACATGTTGACCAAGAAAGAACAGCGTCTTCGCAGGGCTCGCCAAACCCGTATTCGCATCGCCACCCAGGGCGCCGTCCGATTGACCGTGAACCGCACCAATTTGCACATCTATGCCAGCATCATTGCTGGCGAAGGCGGCAAGGTGCTGACCAGCGCCTCGACGGCGGAAGCCGAGATGCGCAAGGCGCTCGGCGGTGCGGGCAAGGGTGGCAACGTCGCCGCAGCTCAGTTGATCGGCAAGCGCCTGGCCGAGAAGGCCAAGGCGTTGGGTCTCGACAAGGTGGCCTTTGATCGTGCTGGCTTTGCCTATCACGGCCGCGTCAAGGCGTTGGCGGATGCGGCGCGCGAAGCTGGCTTGCAGTTCTAAGCAGATCGGAATAAACAATGGCTAAAGTTCAAGCGAAAATGCAAGGCAAGGTCGAGGGTCCGGAGGACGGCCTGCGCGAAAAGATGATTGCGATCAACCGCGTGACCAAGGTGGTCAAGGGTGGGCGCATTCTCGGATTTGCTGCGTTGACGGTTGTCGGCGATGGCGACGGCCGCGTGGGCATGGGCAAAGGCAAGTCCAAGGAAGTACCGGCTGCCGTTCAAAAGGCGATGGAAGAAGCCCGGCGTAATCTGACCAAGGTCTCCATCAAGAACGGCTCCCTTCATCACAAGGTTTCCGGGCAACACGGTGCCGCGGCCGTGATGATGGCACCAGCTCCGAAAGGCACGGGCATCATCGCCGGTGGCCCGATGCGCGCCGTATTTGAAGTTGTTGGTATCACCGACATCGTGGCCAAGAGCCATGGGTCAACCAACCCCTACAACATGGTGCGTGCCACGCTCAACGCGCTCGCGCAAGCGACCACGCCTTCGCAGGTTGCGGCCAAGCGTGGCAAGACGGTCGAAGACCTCTTTGTCTGACCTGGAGGATGAATATGACAACACCACAAACCATCAAGGTGCAACTGGTCCGCAGCCCGATTGCCTGTCAGGAGTCGCACCGCGCAACCGTTCGTGGATTGGGCCTTCGCAAGATTCGCAGCATCCGCGAACTGGTCGATACGCCGGAGGTCCGCGGCATGATTAACAAGATCAGTTATCTGGTCAAAGTGCTCTAAGAGGATGACCATGGAACTCAACGGAATCAGGCCTGCGGATGGCGCGAAACACGCCAAGCGTCGGGTTGGACGCGGCATCGGCTCGGGGCTCGGCAAGACTGCAGGGCGTGGTCACAAGGGCCAGAAGTCGCGCGCGGGCGGTTATCACAAGGTTGGCTTCGAAGGCGGGCAAATGCCCATGCAAAGGCGTTTGCCCAAGCGCGGCTTCAAGTCAGCATTGCTCAAATTCAACGCCGAAATCACCTTGACGGCGCTGGAGCAGTTGGCACTGCCCGAAGTTGACCTGGTCACGCTGAAGAAGGCCGGCCTGGTGGGGGAACTGGCGCGCGTCGTCAAAGTCATCAAGACCGGTGAACTTACCCGGGCCGTGAAACTCAGTGGTATCGGCGCGACGGCTGGCGCCAAGGCGGCGATTGAAGCCGCTGGCGGCAGCATCGCCTGAGCAGGCAACTGAAAGATCGCACACGTGGCAACGAACGCTGCTCAACTCGCAAAAACCGGAAAATTCGGCGATCTTCGCCGTCGGCTGGTCTTTTTGCTGCTCTCGCTGGTGGTCTACCGCGTGGGTGCGCACATTCCGGTACCGGGCATTGACCCGGCGCAGTTGGCACAGTTTTTCAAGGGTCAGCAAGGCGGCATCCTGGGCATGTTCAACATGTTTTCAGGCGGCGCACTGTCACGGTTTACCGTTTTTGCGCTCGGGATCATGCCGTACATCTCGGCCTCGATCATCATGCAACTGCTGACTTACGTCCTGCCGACTTTTGAACAGTTGAAGAAGGAAGGCGAGGCCGGGCGGCGCAAGATCACCCAATACACGCGCTATGGCACGCTGGGGCTGGCGCTGTTTCAGTCGATGGGCATCGCCCTGGCGCTGGAAAGCTCCCCTGGCTTGGTTCTGGTGCCGGGTTTTGGTTTCCGGATGACCGCGATCGTGACCTTGACCGCCGGCACCCTGTTTCTGATGTGGCTGGGCGAGCAGATTACCGAGCGCGGCTTGGGCAACGGGATTTCGATCCTGATTTTCGGAGGCATTGCCGCGGGCCTGCCCAACGCCATCGGCGGATTGCTGGAACTGGTGCGCACCGGCGCCATGAGCATCATCGTGGCTTTGTTCATCGTTGTGGTGGTTGCTCTGGTCACGTTTTTCGTGGTGTTTATCGAGCGCGGTCAGCGCAAGATCCTGGTGAATTACGCCAGGCGACAGGTCGGCAACAAGGTCTACGGCGGGCAGTCTTCGCATCTGCCCCTGAAGCTGAACATGGCCGGCGTGATCCCTCCGATTTTTGCCTCCAGCATCATTTTGTTGCCCGCGACGATCGTTGGCTGGTTCAGCACCGGGGACTCGATGCGCTGGCTCAAGGACATCGCCGGGTCCCTGACGCCTGGACAACCCATCTATGTGATGTTGTACGCCAGCGCAATCATATTTTTCTGCTTCTTCTATACGGCACTGGTTTTCAACAGCCGCGAAACGGCCGACAACCTGAAGAAGAGCGGCGCCTTCATTCCTGGCATTCGTCCTGGTGATCAGACCGCCCGGTATATTGACCGGATCCTGCTGCGGCTGACCTTCGCCGGCGCCATTTACATCACGCTGGTTTGCTTGTTGCCAGAGTTTCTGATTCTGAAGTACAACGTGCCGTTCTACTTTGGTGGCACGTCGTTGTTGATCATCGTGGTGGTGACCATGGATTTCATGGCGCAGGTACAGAATTACATGATGTCGCAGCAGTACGAGTCGTTGCTGAAGAAGGCCAACTTCAAGGCTTCTTGAGACCACCGCTTGATATGTCAAAAGACGACGTTATTCAGATGCAGGGAGAAGTGGTGGAGAACCTGCCCAACGCGACCTTTCGGGTGAAGTTGGAGAACGGGCATGTGGTGCTGGGGCATATCTCGGGAAAAATGCGCATGCACTACATTCGCATCCTTCCGGGCGACAAGGTGACTGTCGAATTGACGCCCTACGATTTGAGTCGGGCGCGGATCGTGTTCCGGGCAAAGTAACTGTATTGGGAGAATGGAAATGAAGGTTTCGGCTTCGGTCAAGAAAATTTGCCGTAACTGCAAGGTGATTCGGCGCAAGGGCGTGGTGCGCGTGATCTGCAGTGATCCGCGGCACAAGCAGCGCCAGGGTTGAAGGCATCAGTTTTAGAGGACGAACATGGCACGTATCGCTGGCATCAATATTCCGCCGCAACAACACTCGGAGATCGGTCTGACGGCCATTTTCGGAATTGGCCGCAGTCGCGCTCGCATGATTTGCGACGCCTGCGGAATCGCCTATTCCAAGAAGGTCAAGGATCTGACCGACGCCGACATGGAGAAGATTCGCGACCAGGTTGCGCGAATCACCATCGAGGGTGATTTGCGTCGCGAAACGACGATGAATATCAAGCGTTTGATGGACATTGGTTGCTATCGCGGTTTCCGGCATCGGCGCGGTCTGCCGGTACGTGGTCAGCGCACGCGTACCAATGCGCGCACCCGCAAAGGTCCGCGCAAGGCTGCCCAGGCCCTGAAGAAATAATTGGCACTGAAAGAACACTATGGCAAAAGCTCCAGCCAGTAATGCTGCACAAAGGGTGCGCAAGAAGGTTCGCAAGAACGTCGCCGATGGCATCGCACACGTGCACGCTTCGTTCAACAACACGATCATCACGATTGCCGATCGGCAAGGCAACGCCCTGTCGTGGGCGTCCTCGGGTGGGCAAGGATTCAAGGGTTCGCGCAAATCGACCCCCTTCGCGGCGCAGGTCGCCTCGGAAGTGGCGGGCCGGGCAGCCATTGAACAGGGCATCAAGAACCTTGACGTGGAAATCAAGGGTCCTGGCCCGGGGCGCGAGTCCTCGGTTCGGGCCTTGGCCGCTCTTGGCATTCGCATCAACATGATCGCCGATGTGACCCCCGTTCCGCACAATGGTTGTCGGCCTCAGAAGCGCCGTCGCATCTAGTTTTTTACAAGCCCACAGCCAGGGGCGACGCGCTCGTGGCTCCCGCAGTGATCTGCGGCAGATGACATAAAGGAAGTTCAAGTGGCACGCTATCTAGGCCCCAAAGCCAAACTCTCTCGCCGTGAAGGCACCGACCTGTTTCTCAAGAGCGCTCGCCGCGCGATTGGAGACAAGGCGAAATTCGATTCCAAGCCCGGTCAGCACGGGCGCACCTCAGGCGCTCGCACCTCGGACTACGGCTTGCAGCTTCGCGAAAAGCAAAAGGTCAAGCGCATGTATGGCGTTCTTGAAAAGCAGTTCCGCCGCTATTTCGAAGAAGCGGACCGGCGCAAAGGCAATACCGGAGCGAACCTGTTGACGCTGCTGGAGTCCCGCCTCGACAACGTGGTGTATCGGATGGGTTTTGGCTCAACCCGCGCCGAGGCGCGTCAGCTGGTATCGCATCGGGCGATGACCGTCAATGGCAAGTGCGTGAACATTCCGTCGCTGATGGTGAAGGCTGGTGATGTCATCGCCGTGTGCGAGAAATCGAAAAGACAGAATCGGGTCGTCGAGGCGCTGCAGCTGGCCCAGCAGGTCGGGATGCCGGCCTGGGTGGAGGTGAATATCGAGAAGGCCGAGGGTGTCTTCAAGTCTGCGCCTGACCGTGATCAATTTGCCGCTGATGTCAATGAGTCGTTGATTGTTGAGTTGTATTCGCGCTGATTGCGAGTGCTTTTTTTGTTCGAATTCGTTACTGGGTCCAGGGTGTCCGGTCCCGGTTGCTTCGCCAGCCTTGCCGGTGTAACGAGCCGAGGGTATTGAGAGGAAGTCTGCATGCAAAATAGTCTACTTAAACCAAAAGCCATCAACGTCGAACAGCTCGCACCGCATCGTGCCAAGGTTGCGCTCGAACCCTTTGAGCGTGGCTATGGACACACGCTGGGCAATGCCCTGCGCCGGGTCCTGCTGTCCTCGATGCCGGGTTATGCCGCCACCGAAGTCACCATTGCCGGGGTACTGCACGAGTATTCATCCATCGACGGGGTCCAGGAGGACGTGGTCAACATTTTGCTGAACCTCAAGGGCGTCGTTTTCAAGCTTCACAACCGCGAGGAAGTGACGTTGAGCCTGCGCAAGGACGGAGAAGGCGCGGTGACGGCGAGCGATATTCAAACGCCTCATGACGTCGAGATCATCAACCCGGAGCATGTGATTGCCCACCTGTCGCAAGGTGGCAAGCTGGATATGCAAATCAAGGTTGAAAAAGGCCGCGGCTACGTCCCTGGGACGATGCGCCGCCATGGCGACGAGACGCCCAAGACCATTGGACGAATCGTTCTCGACGCCTCATACTCCCCGGTCAAGCGGGTCAGCTACACCGTCGAGAGTGCGCGCGTCGAGCAGCGCACCGATCTCGACAAGCTGGTGGTGGATATTGAAACCAACGGTGTCATTTCCGCTGAGGACGCGGTGCGCGCGTCGGCCAGAATTCTGGTCGAGCAACTGGCTGTTTTTGCCCAGCTCGAAGGTACCGAGCTGGCGGCCTTTGATGCACCGGCACCGCGCGGCAGTGCGCAGTTCGATCCGATCCTGCTGCGTCCGGTCGACGAGCTGGAGCTGACGGTTCGGTCCGCCAACTGCCTGAAGGCGGAGAATATTTACTATATCGGCGAC
>JAKANU010000128.1 GCA_021812315.1 Pseudomonadota bacterium | reverse complement strand
CGCGCCTTCTCCCAGTAGCGCACGGTGATATCAAGGCAGAACTCCTCTTCCCAGCTGATGAAGGCGTCGCGCATCAAGCTGGCAATGTCATACGTGATCGGGCCGTAGACCGCATCCTGAAAGTCGAGCACGCCGAGTTGGACGGCGGGCTTGGGCATCGCAGCACACGCCGGGGTGAGTGCGGCTGCGACCTTATCCAGCATCAGGTTGCGTGGCATGAAATCGCGGTGCACGTACACGCTTGGCCAGGCCAGATTGTCTTTGATGATCCGGGCGAAGGCGTTGTCCAGCGTACGCCGGGTGTCGGCGTCGATGCTTAGGCTGCGGTATTGCGCCAAATACCACTCGGGGAAAAGCTCGAGTTCGCGGCGCAACAGCGCTTCGTCGTAGGCCGGAAGAACACCCGGTCGCGAGGCCAGTTGCCATGCGATCAGCATCTCGACGGCTTGCAGGTACCAGCCCTGATTGGCCTGCGCGTGTTCCCGGTTCATGGCTTGCAGCATGGTTTGCTGTCCCAAATCACTCAGCAGCATGAATCCGTTCATTTCGTCCCGGGCCAGGATCTCGGGCGCATGCAGCTGCGCTGCCCGCATCAACCCTGCCACCTTGACAAAGGCTGCGCAGTCTTCCTTGTCTGGCGGGGCGTCCATGATGATGCGTGTACCAAGTGCCGAATCAATACGGAAATAACGCCGAAAGCTGGCGTCCGCAGAAGCCATCCGCAAGGAGCGCGGGTTGAGTTGGTGCCGCGTTGCCAGCGTCTCAAGCCAGGCCTGGAAATCGGCTTGCCGTTGCGCCTGTGCCCAGACGATGGGCGCACTCAGGCTGGAGGCGGGGCTGGCGGCTTGGCTCATGGATAATCCATTCTACAAAGCCGGACCAAGCAGGTTCGTCCGCAATCTTCCTTTACGACCGAATTTGCCGCTGTTTCCATGCGCGTATTGATGCACGAACTGACCGACCGGGGATGCCGGACCGATGCCAGTGCGCGTCGTGTCGTTGTGCTGGTCTTGGCCGTGATGCTGGCGGGAAGTCTAGGTGCGCAGGAATTGACGCCGGAGTTGCGCAGCAGCACCATCCTGGCTGCGCCAATCGCACCGGCCTCGCGTCAGGCGGCACCGATTTTTGTCTTCGGTGACAGCCTGCTCGGCAGTCCGGACCGGGATCTGCTGGTACTGGGTCGCGCGGAATTGCGTCGCGCTGACATGGTGATCAAAGCCGACCGGATGGAGTATCACTGGCCTACCGATCAGGCCCGTGCCAGCGGACAGGTCCGGATCAACCGTGCCGGCAACGTCTACGAGGGCCCGGCGCTCGAACTCAAGCTCGATGGCTTCGCCGGGTTCTTCATCGAGCCGCGCTACGAGTTCCTGAAGAACCGGGCGCACGGCCAGGCGGACCGGGTTGACTTCATTGATGAAAAGCACGCTGTTATTCACAATGCCAGCCTGACGACCTGCCCCCGCCTGCCCGGACCTGAATGGCTGCCGGACTGGATATTGCGGGCCACGACGATCAGCGTCGACACTCAGGAAGAGGTCGGATCGGCTCAGGGTGCCTTGCTCAGCTTCAAGGGCGTGCCTGTGCTGCCCATTCCCTATCTGAGTTTCCCCATGGGAGACGGGCGCAAGTCTGGTGTCTTGCCGCCCACGCTCGGCCTGGACACTGTCAACGGTGCCGAAGTCGCCGTTCCGTACTACTGGAATATCGCGCCGAACCGTGACGCCACATTGACGCCCACGCTCATGAGCAAGCGCGGGGTCAATCTGGCGAGCGAATTCCGCTACCTCGAGCGCGATGCCGCGGGGCAGTTGCGCTTCGACTGGATGCCCGCAGACCAGTTGCGCGATGACCGTCGCTGGGGCCTGGCATTCGAGCACAAAGCGATGCTCAGGGGCGCGTTGGTCAACGCGCTGAGCGACGGCGCCATGGCGCTGAACCTGAATTTGAACCGCGTCAGCGACAACAATTACTGGCGCGATTTTGGCCACGCCAGCGCATCGCTGACACGGCGTTTGCTGTCCAACGATCTGTCGCTGGCGTGGTCGAGCGGAAATTTTTCAAACACCTTGCGCGCCATCAAGTGGCAGACCCTGCAGGACACCGGCTCACGTATCACACCGCCCTATGACCGCTTTCCGCAGTTGGCGACGCGCTATGTGCGCAGCGACGTTGACGGTTTCGACTATTCCGTCGAAGCCGACTACACGAGGTTTCAGGCGCTTCGATCCCTGACCCTGCAACCCAATGCAGAGCGCCTGTTCACGGCGATTCAGATCAGTCGGCCCTGGCTGGGCGCGGCGGGCTTCATCACGCCCAAGGTGCAATGGCACCTATCGAACTACAAGTTCGATGAGCCTTTGTCAAGTGGCGGCAATACGTTTACGCGAAGCGTGCCGAGCTTGAGTCTGGATGCTGGCCTGGTGTACGAACGCGAGGTCAGCTATTTCGGGCGCAGCTTGCGCCAGACCCTGGAGCCACGCGCCTTCTATGTAAATACACCTTACCGTGACCAGCGCCTGCTGCCCAACTATGACTCGGGCGTCAATGATTTCAACTTTGCCACCATCTATACGGAAAACGCCTTTGTTGGCAACGACCGGATTTCCGACAGCAACCTGCTCACCTTCGGCGTGACCACGCGCCTGCTCACTCCGGACACCGGTGCCGAGGTGGCTCGTCTTGGCATGGCCCAACGCCTGCGCTTCAAGGACCAATACGTGACCCTCCTGCCGACTGAACCGGTGGTATCGGATCGCATCAGCGACGTGCTGTTGGGCGCTTCGATCAATTGGGATCCAAAGTGGGCCTTTGATTCCACGGTCCAGTTCAATCCGACTACCCGACAGTCGGTGCGCTCAACCATTGGCGGGCGCTACAATCCCGGCCCTTACCGAACGGTCACGGCGGCGTATCGCTATCAACGCGACGCCAGCGAGCAAATCGACCTGGGTTGGCAGTGGCCTGTCAATGATTTGTGGGGCGAGCGCGGCCAGGACCTGGGTGTCGGCCAGGGGCAGGGTCCGGGGCGATGGTACAGCGTGGGGCGTCTGAATTACAGTCTGATGGAGCGCAAGCTGGTCGATGCGGTGATCGGGTTTGAGTACGATGCAGGATGCTGGCTGGGCCGGGCAGTCCTGGAAAAGCTGCAAACCAGCGAGTCGACAGCGACGCAACGCATCATGTTCCAGCTTGAGTTTGTCGGGTTGACCCGGTTGGGCGTGAGCCCCTTGAAGACCCTGAAGGAAAATGTTCCAAATTACCAGTACCTGCGCGAGCCAACTGGCGCCCCAAGCCGTTTCAGCAATTACGAATAATCCATCATGACCCATCGACTTGTTGTCTTGACTCTCTTTGCCCTGAGCCTGTTCGCCGGTCCGGGTGCCCCGGCCCAGGGTCTGCGAATCTCGCCTGGCGGGCCTGCGCGAGCTGATGGTGTCCTGCAGGCCGACTACATTGTTGCGGTGGTCAACTCGGAGCCCATCACGCACGGTGAGGTGCTGCGCGACTCGCAACGTCTGATGCAGCAACTCGCCCAGCAAAACCGGCCGCTGCCCGACAGCCAGGAGGTGTCACGGCAGGTGCTCGAGAGCCTGATCAACCAGAAAGTGCAGTTGCAATTTGCCAAGGAATCCGGAATCCGTGTCGACGATGCGGCCATTGACCAGGCCGTGCAAAACATTGCGCGCCAGAACCAGCTCGATGTCGCCGAACTGGAGCGACGAGTGGTCGCTGGAGGTCTTTCGGTGGGGCAATTTCGCGCCCAACTGCGCGACCAGCTGATGCTCACCAGATTGCGCGAGCGCGAGGTCGACTCGCAGGTGCGGGTGTCGGATCTGGATGTGGATCGCTACATTCTTGAGCAACAAAACAGCGCGGACCCGGCGACGCACCAGATCAATCTGGCCCAGATCCTGATTGCGGTGCCCGAAAACGCCACGTCCGAGCAAACGGCCGCGCTCGAAACCAAAGCGCGCAATGCCTTGGCGCGAGCGCGCGCAGGCGAAGATTTTGCTGCGCTGGCGCAGCAGTTTTCAAATGCTCCCGAGCGCGCCAACGGGGGGCAGCTTGGGTTGCGCAGCAGCGACCGCTACCCACCGTTGTTTGTCGATGCGACGCGCCATCTTGCTGTGGGCGGGATTTCCGATGTGTTGCGTTCGCCGGCCGGGTTTCACATTCTCAAAGTGATTGAAAAGACCAATCCGGCCATGCCTTCGGCGATGGTCACGCAGACCCGGGCGCGGCACATCCTGCTGCACGTCAATGCACAAAGGAGTGAAGCCGCGGCGCGGCAGCAGTTGACTGCTTTCAGGAAGCGTATTGTCAGTGAGCAGGCCAACTTTGCCACGCTGGCACGCGATTTCTCGGAAGACGCCAGCGCGACCAAGGGCGGCGATCTCGGTTGGGCCAGTCCCGGAATGTTCGTGCCTGAATTCGAGGCGGCACTCGAAGCGCTTGCCCCGGGCGATTTGAGCGAGCCGGTGGTGTCGCGTTTTGGGGTTCATCTGGTTCAGGTGATGGAGCGTCGCCAGGTGCAGCGCAGCGAGCGCGAGCGGCGCGAGATGGTGCGCGCGGCGCTGCGCGAAAAGAAGCTCGAGGAGATGTACCTGAATTGGGCGCAAGAGTTGCGCGCTCGCGCCTACGTGGAAATGCGGGCACCGCCAAAGTAGTGCCGAGCATACCCGGCGGGATTGCCGCTTGAAACACATCGCACGCAAGCGCTTTGGCCAGCATTTTCTGGTCGATGCAAGGGTGATTGGCGCCATGGTCGAAATCATCGCGCCCCGGCCGGGCCAAGCCATGGTGGAGATTGGCCCCGGGCTGGCGGCTCTGACCAACCCTTTGCTCGAACGCCTGGGTCGGCTGACGGTCATTGAGCTCGATCGCGACCTGGCGGCGCATTTGCGCGCGCGCGCGTCATTGACGGTGATCGAGTCAGATGTTCTGCAGGTCGATTTTGTAGCCCTGGCAAACGCGCTGGGCGGGCAGGGGCTGCGCGTGGTCGGCAACTTGCCCTACAACATATCCACGCCGGTCTTGTTTCATTTGCTGGAGGCTGCGGACTTGATTCAGGACCAGCATTTCATGCTGCAGAAAGAGGTGGTTGAACGCATGGTCGCGGCACCCCGGACCTCGGACTACGGGCGTCTCAGTGTCATGCTGCAATGGCGTTACCAGATGGACAAGGTCCTGTTGGTTCCGCCCGGGAGCTTCCAGCCAGCGCCAAGGGTGGAAAGTGCGGTGGTGCGAATGGTGCCGCGGGCCAGCCCCGTGTCGCTGGACCCGGGCGTGTTGCGTGAGCTCGTACGGGTGGCTTTCAGTCAGCGTCGAAAACTGCTGCGCCACACGCTGGGCATCTGGCTACAGGAGAAATCCCCCGGCCGTGAATTTGACATGCAACGTCGCGCCGAGGAGGTTTCTGTGGCCGAGTATGTCGCCTTGGCCGCGAGCCTGTAAACGGCAATTCTCCGCCGGGCCGCCCCAAGGAGAATTAGCCCACCCGGGGACAGCGCAGTACGCGAAGCGACAAGCGTCGGCGCTGGCTCAGGCGGCGGTCAGCCAGTACCCCGCGTTGAAAGGGCTGCTCATGCGCAGCGCCTGCGGCGAGATGTCCAACAGCTTGTCCGTGGGCATTTTCTCGCCGGATTCAGTGGTCAGATCAATGCCGGAGACGGCGGGGCTGCCTGCGTCAACGCCCTTTGCCTCGTCAGCCCGTTCTGCTTGGCTGGTTGATGCAGAACGGGCTACAGAAAAGAATAGAAACATCGAAATGGAATTTTTCGATCGCCCCAGTAGTCAGCCGCATCGCGGAAGATGTCAAGCAGTTGCTCACGCGCTTCCTTGTCAAACTTCGCATTCGCAGGAATATGTTCAAGCACCACGATAAAGCCCGGTTGCGGGCCAGACTTGTGAACCGGGTCGGTCATGCTGTCATACAAGGCGTCGAAGTTCTTTCCGACATGCACCGACAACATGAACTGTTGCGCGATCAAGTCCAGGACATCCTGCTTGGTCTGGGCGTGGGCCAGGTTGGCATACAGAAAATGTTGGCGCAGCGAGCGCGCCGCCTCTTGCAACTCGTGCACCCGAAAGGCGCGGATCGATTGCACAATGTTCGGGCGAACACCGCGTAGCGGCACATCCACTGGCGCGCCAGGGGGCGCCGTTGATTCCTGATGAAGTGACATATCCATTCCTGCTTCACTTTTCAATACTTAAACCACCGAGTCAGGGCATGATCCTGCCAAAACTCGCATAGTGGTCGCCCGTGTAGTAACACACATCGGGTGCCCTTGCCGGTCCGCCGCACACGATGCGTCGGGTGCCTCGGCTACGCGAACCCGGCGTCGGGACCGTGTATTCGCGGTAGTAGCCCCGCTTTTGGAGTGGCAGCAAACGTTCCCGGTTCCCAAATACAACGCCATCCTTTTCATGTTCAAACGGACCGCCCCGACGGATCAAATCGTAAGTACGGGCTGCCTGAGGCGGCAATTCGGCTACCGAAAGGGTGGGCGTTGCACTCTCCGGAGTCAGACCCCTTGCCTGCGCCCAAGCGCCGCCCAAAAGCGCCATGAGGACGAAGCCAGCAACCGCCAACCCGAAGCGCATCCGACGAGACATTTTGAGCACATTTTCCACAATACTCCGGGTTTACCCGGAACCACCAGGACGCTAGTGTCGCGTATTTGCCTGAAAATTGCAAGCGACTGCCCAATAAACAGGCAATTTCCCCCGGCCTTGAGCTAAGTGAGTTAGCACAAACTTTATCTTCTGTCTCAGCGTGTCGCGTTTGCGTCGGCGACGCTCAGCGCCGTCATGTTCACAATCCGGCGCACCGTCGCGCTGGCTGTCAATATGTGCACCGGCCGGGCGGCGCCGAGCAGCACCGGGCCAATGGCGATATTGCCGCCGGCCCCGGTCTTGAGCAGGTTGTAGGCGATGTTGGCGGAGTCAATGTTGGGCAGCACCAGCAGGTTGGCGTCCCCCGAGAGCGTGCTGTTGGGCATCAGGGCGGCCCGCGCCTTGCCGTCGAGAGCCACGTCGCCGTGCATTTCGCCGTCCACCTCAAGCCAGGGGGCCCGTGTGCGCAGGATCTCCAGCGCCCGGCGCATCTTCAGGGCGCTGGGTTGATCACTGCTGCCAAAGTTCGAGTGCGACAGCAGCGCCGCCTTTGGGCGGATGCCAAAGCGCATCATTTCCTCCGCCGCCAGCGTGGTTATTTCGGCCAGTTGTTCGGCGCTTGGGTCGTAATTGACGTGGGTATCCACGACGAACAACTGCCGCTGTGGCAACAGCACACAATTCATGCAGGCGTAGGTATTCACCCCAGTGCGCTTGCCGATCACCTGGTCAATGTACTGCAGGTGGATTGCCGTGGTTCCCCAGGTTCCGCAAATCATGCCGTCAACGTCACCCTTGTGCAGCAGCATTGCGCCAATCAAGGTCAGGCGTCGGCGCATCTCAATCTTGGCAACTTGCGCCGTCATGCCCTTGCGTTCGGTCATCCGGTGATACGTTTGCCAGAAATCGTGATAGCGGTGGTCCTGCTCAACATTGACGACACTGTAGTCGTCGTCCTGGCGCAGGCGCAGGCCAAATCTTTCGATCCGCTTTGCGATCACGTCCGGGCGGCCGATCAAGGTTGGCCAGGCCAGCCCCTCATCGACCACAATTTGCGCAGCCCGCAACACGCGCTCCTCCTCCCCCTCGGCATACGCCACACGCTTCTTGATCCCCATCTTTGCAGCCGCAAAGATCGGCTTCATCACCGTGCCCGAGGCGTAGACAAAGCTTTGCAGCTTCTCGCGATAGGTATTCATGTCCTTGACG
>JAKANU010000127.1 GCA_021812315.1 Pseudomonadota bacterium | reverse complement strand
GATCATTGACATCGCCGGCCCGGGTTTGACCGAGCTCGATTGCCAGCGACTGGCGCATCCGCTGGTGGGTGGCCTCGTCCTGTTTGCCCGCAACTGGCAAGACCGAGCACAACTTGCACAGTTGTGCCGCAGCATCAAGACGATCCGTTCCGATCTTCTGATTTGTGTGGATCACGAAGGCGGACGGGTGCAGCGCTTCAGGACCGACGGCTTTACCCACCTGCCGCCGATGCGCGTGTTCGGGCAGATGTGGCAGCGCGATGACCGCCAGGGTGCCGGTGTTGGCGCCATGCGTGCCAGCAGCGCGGCCAGCGCCTGTGGCTATGTGCTCGGCGCCGAACTGCGCGCCTGTGGCGTGGACCTGAGCTTCACACCGGTTCTGGACCTGGACTTTGGCGCGAGCAGCGTCATCGGTGACCGCGCCTTTGCCCGCGACCCGCGCGTGGTCAGCGTGCTGGCCAAGAGCCTGATGCACGGCTTGTTGCAAAGCGGCATGGCCAATTGCGGCAAGCACTTTCCCGGACACGGCAAGGTTGCGGCCGATTCGCACACCGAGATCCCATTCGACCGGCGCAGCCGCAAGGCGATTCTGGCCGACGATGCTGCGCCCTACGGCTGGCTCGGAACCTGCCTGAGCAGCGTCATGCCAGCGCATGTGGTCTACCCGAAAGTCGATGCGCGAGCCGCCGGCTTTTCTTCGAAGTGGCTCAATGACATCCTGCGCGGTGAGCTCGGCTTCACTGGCGCGATTTTCAGCGATGACCTGTCGATGGCCGGCGCGCGTCTGATCGACGGCAAGCCTGTCAGCTACACCGGTGCAGCTCTGGCAGCGTTGCGCGCTGGCTGCGACATGGTGCTGCTGTGCAATCAATCTCTGGGCGCAGGCCTGGTCGTCGACGCCCTGATTGACGGCCTGAGCGAGGCGCAGATCAAGGGCTGGTGGCAGCCCAGTGAGGCCAGCGAGGAGCGCCGTCTGGCGCTGTTGCCGGCGGCTGCCGCGCTGTCGTGGGACGAGTTGATGGTGCAGCCTGCCTATATGCGCTCGCTTGACTTGCTGGCCTGAGCGATGAAGACCCGGTACGCCAGCGCATCCAGGCCGGTTGACGACGGCATTGTGCGCGTCTCGCGCCAGACCAAAGGTCGAGCTGGCAAGGGCGTGACGCTGGTGCACGGCCTGGCGCTCGATGCTGCGGCCTTAAGCGCGCTGGGCAAGCAGCTAAAGATCAGCTGTGGCTCGGGTGGTACGGTCAAGGACGGCGTGATCGAAGTCCAGGGCGATCATTGCGAACGCGTCATCGAGATCCTGCGCGCCAGGGGCTTTGTCGTGAAGCGCGCCGGCGGCTGAGCCGGTGGACCCTCAGGCATACACAAGGACCATGAATATGCTCGATTTACCGACCTTCGATGACGTTTGCGCGGCCGCGCAGCGACTCGATCAGCACGCGCATCGCACGCCGGTCATGACCTCGCGCACCATTGACGCCGAACTCGGCGCGCAGGTGTTCTTCAAGTGTGAAAACTTCCAGCGCATGGGCGCGTTCAAGTTTCGCGGTGCTTACAACGCTTTATGCCGCTTCAGCGCACGGCAGCGTCGTGCCGGCGTGGTGACGTTTTCGTCGGGCAATCATGCACAGGCGATCGCCCTCTCGGCCAGCCTGCTGGGCATGCCCGCGACGATTGTGATGCCGCAGGACGCCCCCGCGGCCAAGGTCGCCGCAACCCGCGGTTACGGCGGCCAGGTGGTGCTCTACGACCGTTACCGTGACGACCGCGAGCAAATCGGCCTGGAGCTCGCACACCGGCACGGCTTGACACTGATCCCGCCTTACGACCATGCCGATGTAATTGCCGGGCAGGGAACAGCCGCCCGTGAGTTGATGCAGGAGGTCGGGCCACTCGATGCGGTCTTCGCATGTGTCGGCGGTGGTGGTCTGCTCGCCGGCACCGCGCTGGCGGCGCGCGCGCTCGCGCCAGCGTGCAAGATTTATGGCGTTGAGCCGCAGGCCGGCAACGACGGCCAGCAGTCGTTTCGCAGTGGCACCATCGTGCACACCGAGACGCCCCAGACGATTGCCGACGGGGCGCAAACCCAGCATCTTGGGCAGTACACGTTTGCCATCATCCGTCGTGACGTTGATGACATCCTGACCGTCAGCGACGAGCAATTGGTGGATGGCATGCGCTTTTTCTTCTCGCGCATGAAGATGGTCGTCGAGCCTACGGGCTGCCTGGGGTTTGCGGCAGCCAGAAGCATGGGCTCGGCCTTGCAGGGTCAGCGCGTTGGTGTGCTGGTCAGCGGCGGCAACGTCGATATGCAGCGCTTTTGCGCGCTGGTTTCAGCTTGAGAGAACCCGACGCGACGGGTCATTCGGTCGCGGCCTCGGTGCCGCCCCACAGGCGCTTGCCGGTCAGCTCAAGATGCGTGAGGTACAGGCGCAGCTCAAATTCAAGCTGCGCGTAATGTGGCTCCATATGGCTGCAAAGCTGGTAGAAGGCACGGTTGTGATAGCGTTCCTTGAAGTGGGCCAGTTCATGCACCACGATCATCCTCAGGAACTCCAGTGGTACATCCCGGAACAACGAGGCCACGCGGATTTCCCGCTTGGCCTTGAGTTTGCTGCCTTGCACGCGCGCGATGTTGCTGTGTGTGCCCAGGGCCTGGGCCAGCACCCGAAGCTTGCTGTCGAACAGCGCCTTGGCCAGCGGCTCGGCGCCGCGCAGACGGTCTTCTTTGATCGCCTGCACGTACTCGAACAGGGCGCGGTCGGTGCGCAGCGTATGTGCGTTCGGGTATTTGCCCAGCAACCAGGCGCCCAAGCCCTCATCGGCGATCAGCTGTTGCACCTGCGCGATCGTTGCCGGAGGGTAGCCCTGCAAGTACTTGAGCGGTGCTTCTGCTACTGAAGTCATAGCTGGCTACGCTTTAGGCACGGGCTTTGTGGCGGGATTAGCTTGAAGATTCCCGGCGCAGGGCCGGAAACAGAATGACATCCCGAATGCTGCTGCTGTCGCTCAGCAGCATCATCAGGCGGTCCAGGCCGACCCCGCAACCGCCGGTCGGCGGCATGCCGTATTCGAGAGCGCGAATGAAGTCATGGTCATAGTACATGGCTTCATCGTCGCCTTCATCCTTGGCTGCGACCTGCGCGGCAAAACGCGCGGCCTGCTCCTGCGCGTCGTTCAACTCGCTAAATCCGTTGCCAAACTCACGCCCGGTGATGTAGAGCTCAAAACGTTCGGTGACTTCGGGGCGAGCGTCGTTGGCGCGTGCCAGTGGAGAAATTTCGGTGGGATGCTCCATGATGAAGGTCGGCTGCCAGAGCTTGTCCTCGACGGTCTCCTCGAAATACAGAACTTGCAGACTGGCCAGTGAGCGGCTGGCGAGTTTGTTCTTCTCCTCGCTCATGCCCAGTTTGCGCAGCGCGTTGATCAGCCAGGCCCGGTTGTCCACGCGAAGTTCAGTGCCGCCTTCGATCGCTGCGCCAGCCTCGGTGTGCTTGATGATGGCCTGGCGAATCGTCAGGTGCTCGAAGGGCGCTGCCAGATCCACCGGTCTGCCTGCGTAGCTCAGTTGCAGTTGCCCCCGCGCTTTGTGCACGGTGTCCCGAATCAGCGACTCGGTGAAACTCATCAGGTCCTGATAGTCCCAATAGGCGGCGTAGAACTCCATCATCGTGAACTCGGGGTTGTGCCGCACCGAGATGCCCTCGTTGCGAAAGCTGCGGTTGATCTCGAACACGCGCTCAAAGCCACCCACAATCAGACGTTTGAGATAGAGCTCGGGCGCGATGCGCAGAAACATCTGCTGGTCGAGCGCGTTGTGATGGGTACTGAAAGGCTTGGCGTTGGCGCCGCCGGGAATCGGGTGCAACATCGGCGTTTCCACTTCCAGAAAGCCGTGCGCAACCATGAATTCACGAATCGTGCTGACGGCCTTGCTGCGCGCTACGAAGCGCTGGCGCGTGTCCTCGTCGGTCATCAGATCGACGTAGCGCTGGCGGTATTTGAGTTCCTGGTCATGCATGCCGTGAAACTTGTCAGGCATCGGGCGCAGACTCTTGGTCAGCAGGCGGATTTCCCGGGCATGGATCGACAATTCGCCGGTTCTGGTCTTGAACACTTTGCCGCTGGCCGCCACGATGTCGCCCAAATCCCAGTGCTTGAATTCGGCGTAGACCTCGGCGCCGACGTCTTCGACCTTGATGTAGATCTGGATGCGTCCGGTGCTGTCTTGCAGCGTGCAAAAGCTCGCCCTGCCCATCACGCGCTTGAGCATCATGCGCCCCGCGACCTTGGCCACGGTGCCTTGCTCGGTCAGGCCTTCCGGGGTCTGCTCGGCATGTGCGGCAAACAGCTTGGCAGCGTGGTCGGTAGGTTTGAAATCGTTTGGGAAAGCCACACCCTTGCCCTCGGCTTGGCGCTGGCGCAGGGTCTTGAGCTTTTCCTGCCGCTCCAGAATCAGCTGGTTTTCGTCCTGGACGGGCGGGGCATTTGGATGGTCAGACATGTGTGGCGCAATCGGGGCGAAGTGGAGGATGGATTGACATGGTCGGGTCGCAGCAGCAGATTCTAAGTTCAGTCGCCCGGCCCGTTATGATTCGAACCGGTCGATGTTTTATCAAATCGCTTCCCTGTTACTCGAGGTTGTTGCCAGCGTGCTCGGCGGTGCCTGCCTGCTGCGGCTGTACATGCAGTACCAGCGCATTCCGATGTCGGCGCGTTCCGGTAATCCGCTGGGACGCCTTATTTTTGCCTTGACCGACTGGCTGGTGCTGCCGCTGCGCCGCGTTTTGCCGGCGTGGGGGCTCTGGGATCTGGCCAGCCTGGCCGGTGCCTGTCTGCTGTTGCTGGTGCAGTATTTTCTGCTGTGGCTCTTGGCGGGCGAGCCGGGCGGCATGGGTGTGGTCCCGATGCTTGCCGGGTTTGGCCTGCTGCGACTGGTGATCTCGGGCTTGACGGCCCTGGTGATTGTCTACGCGGTCCTGTCCTGGATGCCGACGCGCTCGCCGTTGTCTGATCTGGTCGAGCGTCTGTGCGCGCCGCTGCTGCGCCCGATCCGTGGCGTGCTGCCCCTGATCGGGGGAGTTGATCTATCACCGCTGGTGTTGCTGGTGCTGTTGCAGATTGTCTCCATCATGTTGGGCAATGTGCAAGGCCGGGCGCTGGCGCTGCCTTGAGTCGGCCGGGCCGATGCAACCCGGGACCGCTCGACCCTCGCAGCGCGCACCTGCGCATGAGCTGCGCATCATTGGTGGAGTGTGGAAGCGCAGCAAGCTCGCCATCGTCGACAAGCCAGGCTTGCGCCCGACACCGGACCGGGTGCGTGAGACGCTTTTCAACTGGCTCGGGCAGGACTTGAGCGGTCGGCGTTGCTTTGATGCATTCGCCGGCACTGGTGCCCTGGGTTTTGAGGCGGCGTCGCGCGGCGCCGCCAGTGTGGTGATGGTCGAGCAGGATCGCGCTCTGGTGCTCGGACTCAGAAGCGTGCGGGCCAGACTGCAGGCCGCGGCTACGCAGGTCGTCAGGGGTGACGGTGTTCTCGAACTCGAGCGCGCCGAGCCGGCGAGCCTGGACGTGGTATTTCTGGATCCGCCCTTCGATTCTGCTGTGTTTGCACCAGCCCTTTGCGCAGCGCGGCGCGCGGTCTCGCCGCAGGGGGTTGTTTACCTGGAAGCCCCGGTCAGGTGGAGCGATACGCAACTTGAGCTCGCCGGCTTTCGCCTGCTGCGCTTCCTCAGGGCGGGCGCGGTGCACGCCCACCTGCTCGCACCAGGCACTGCATAATGCGACGTGCAGCCTGAAAAGGTGTGACCGCTATCTCCCTCCTTCGAACCGACTGGCAGGCCCATCATGACCCATGACTTGATCGCTGTTTATCCCGGAACCTTCGACCCCATCACCCTCGGCCACGAGGACGTGGTGCGCCGGGCGACTCAATTGTTCGACCGCGTCATTGTGGCCGTGGCCGCCGGACATCACAAGAAGTCGCTGTTTTCGCTGCAGGAGCGAATCGACATGGCACGCGAGGCGGTCAAGGTTTATCCGCAGGTGAGCGTGGAGAGCTTTTCCGGCCTGTTGCGCGATTTCGTGGTGGCGCGCGGCGGCAAGGCGATGGTTCGCGGTCTGCGCGCGGTCACTGACTTTGATTATGAGTTTCAGCTCGCGGGCATGAACCGAAGTTTGATGCCGCATGTGGAGACAGTGTTTCTCACTCCCAGCGACAAGTATCAGTTCATCTCCAGCACCTTCGTGCGGGAAATCGCGCTGCTTGGCGGTGAGGTGGAGAAGTTTGTCTCGCCGGTGGTCAACAACTGCCTGATCGCCAAGGTCAAGACGCTGGCTTGAATCTGGCACAAACTGGAGAGAAACGATGAATATCCTGCTCCCTGTGGATGGTTCGGATGTTTCGCTCGACGCGGTGCGTTTTGTCCTGCGCATGGCCGCTTCGGGCCTGGAGACCAGCGTTGTGCTGGTCAATGTTCAGGAGGCGGCAAGCCTGTACGAGCTGGTGGTGGCGCATGACCCGCAGGTACTCGCGCAGGTGAGTGCTGCGGCCGGGGCGCACACCTTGCAGGCGGCACAGGCGCTGCTCGACGCGGCGGGCGTGGCCTACGAGTCTGAAGTTGCCTCGGGTGATCCGGCGCACACGATCATCGATGTGCTGGAACGCTTTGCCTGCGATCTGGTGGTGATGGGCGCGAGCGGCACGAGTGCCCTGCGCAGTGCTTTGCTGGGTTCGGTTTCCAACGAGGTGCTGCATGCTGCGGCGGTGCCGGTGATGATCGTCAAGGCTGCGCCTGAGCCCGAGCCGGTTGATCAGGCCCAGGAATGAGTCTGGCCACATGACCGAACTCATCCTCATACGACACGGTGAGACCGACTGGAACCGCGAACTGCGTTTTCAGGGGCAGATCGATGTGCCCCTGAACGCGGTGGGACACGAGCAGGCGCGTCGCCTGGGGCAGCGGCTGGCTGGCGAGCCTGTGCATGCGCTGGTCTGCAGCGACCTGACCCGCACCCGGCAGACCGCTTTGCCGATCCGTCAGCACAATCGGCAACTGCTGTCAAGCGAGCCAAGCTTGAGCCGCGCCCTGCGCGAGCAAAAGTTTGGTGCCCTCGATGGCATGAGTGTGGCAGAAATCCGCACCCTGCACCCCGAGGCTTGGGCGCAATGGCTGCGCTTTGACGCTGACCATGCGTTTGCCGGCGCCGAGAGCACACGCGAATTTCACGCCCGTGTCATGGCCGCCGTGCGCGCCCTGGCGTCGGAGCACCCGCAGCAGACGCTGGTGGTGGTGACTCACGGAGGTGTGCTGGATATGATTTACCGCACGGCCCGCGCCTTGCCGCTGTCGGGCCCACGTCAGAGCGACATACCGAATGCCGGGCTGAACCGGGTTCGCATCGACGCTGACCGGGCGGAAATCCTGACCTGGGCCGACACGCAGCACCTGATGGATATGCCACCGCAGCCGGTTTATGACCAGACGTCGCTGGTGGAGCCCACGGCGGCCGTCGACTGATCCTTGGGTTCTGGCAGCGTGGCTTGCGGCGTGCTTGTCGGCACCCGCCGCACCCTTCAATAGCGGGCGTTGCCCGGTGTTCTTGGAAACGGAATCACGTCGCGCACGTTCGACAAACCGGTGACGTAGGAGACGGTGCGCTCGAAACCAAGCCCGAAGCCGGCGTGCGGTACTGTGCCATAGCGGCGCAGATCACGATACCAGCCGTAATGTGCCGGATCCAGACCACACTCGAGCATGCGACGGTCGAGCACATCGAGGCGTTCCTCGCGCTGCGAGCCGCCGACGATCTCGCCGATGCCCGGCGCGAGCACGTCCATGGCGGCGACCGT
>JAKANU010000126.1 GCA_021812315.1 Pseudomonadota bacterium | reverse complement strand
GCCTCCAGTGCCTTGATGCTCTTGGGTCGTCCGACAAAGAGCGGGATCACCATGTGCGGGAATACCACGACGTCACGCAGGGGCAACAGCGGCAGATCCATGGCATCGGCAGGCAAAGGGATGTGATCAGTCATGGGGAAAACCTCGTTGTTACCAGTTCAATGTGGATCGGTGCGACTGATTTTCAAGTCACCCAAGGACCTTTCAGGCCTTTTTCGCCAACTCTCGATACACCAGCAACGGCGGCTTATTCTCGTAAATCGTCGATTCATCGACCACCACACGATCAACGTTGCTCACGTTCGGCAATTCGTACATGGTGTCAATCAGCGCTAGCTCCAAGATCGAACGCAGGCCGCGCGCGCCAGTCTTGCGAGCCAGGGCTTTGCCGGCAATGGCCTTGAGTCCGGTGGGGCGGATTTCAAGATCAACGCCCTCCATGGCCAGCAATTTGCTGTACTGCTTGACCAGCGCGTTCTTCGGCTCGGTCAGTATCTGCACCAACGCATCCTCACTGAGCTCGGCAAGCGTCGCCACCACGGGCATGCGCCCGACCAGTTCGGGAATCAGGCCGAACTTGATCAGGTCCTCTGGTTCGACCTCCTTGAAGATCTCGCTCAGACTGCGCTGCTCCTTGCTCCTGACGGTGGCGCCAAAACCCATCCCCGAGGACTGGGTTCGCCCTTCGATGATCTTCTCCAGACCGGAAAATGCGCCACCGCAAATGAACAGGATGTTGGTCGTGTCAACCTGCACAAAGTCCTGGTTTGGATGCTTGCGACCGCCTTGTGGCGGCACACTTGCCATGGTGCCCTCGATCAGCTTGAGCAGAGCCTGCTGCACGCCCTCGCCCGAGACGTCGCGGGTGATGGACGGGTTATCGGACTTGCGCGAAATCTTGTCGATCTCGTCGATGTAGACGATGCCACGTTGCGCCCGCTCCACCTCATAGTTGCAGCTTTGCAGCAGCTTGAGGACAATGTTTTCGACGTCCTCACCCACGTAACCGGCTTCGGTCAGGGTGGTGGCATCGGCCATGACAAACGGTACGTTGAGCATGCGCGCAAGGGTCTGCGCAAGCAGCGTCTTGCCGGAACCGGTCGGGCCGATCAGCAGGATATTGCTCTTGGTCAGCTCGACGTCGTCCTTCTTGCTCTTGCCCTTGCCCTTGTCGTTGTGACGCAGGCGCTTGTAGTGGTTGTAGACGGCGACGGCCAGCGTGCGCTTGGCGACTTCCTGGCCGATTACGTAGTTATCAAGATTGGCCTTGATTTCCAAGGGCGTGGGCAACTCAGTGGCGCTTTCCTTGTCCTCGCCGCCCTGCGGCAATTCGTCGCGGATGATTTCATTGCAAAGATCAATGCATTCGTCGCAGACGAAAACCGATGGCCCCGCGATCAGCTTCCTGACCTCGTGCTGGCTCTTGCCACAAAACGAGCAATACAGTGTTTTCTCGCCGGAAGTACCTTTTTTTTCCGCCATGTCCGCTAGACCCGCTTGGAGATAACCTTGTCAATCAGACCGTAGTCTTTGCACTCGTCTGCCGACATGTAATAGTCACGCTCGGTGTCACGCTCAATGCGCTCAAGCGGCTGACCGGTACGCTCGGCAAGTATGCGGTTGAGTTGCTCGCGGGTCTTGAGAATCTCGCGCGCCTGGATTTCGATTTCGGTCGCCTGCCCCTGGCTGCCGCCCGAGGGTTGATGGATCATGACCTTGGAGTTGGGCAGCGAAAAACGCTTGCCCCGCGCACCAGCGGCCAACAGGAACGCGCCCATGCTCGCCGCCATCCCCGTGCAAAGCGTGGAGACATCGGGCTTGACGAAGTTCATGGTGTCGAAAATGGCCATGCCGGCGCTGACTGAGCCGCCAGGCGAGTTGATGTAGAACGAAATGTCCTTGTCCGGATTTTCGCTCTCCAGAAACAACAGTTGCGCCACAACCAGATTGGCGGTCTGATCATTGATCGGGCCGACCAGAAAAATCACCCTCTCCTTGAGCAAGCGGGAGTAGATGTCGTAAGACCGCTCACCGCGCCCGGATTGCTCAATGACCATCGGGACCATCCCCAGGCCCTGCACTTGCACGGGATCGAAACGCTCGTTCATGTCTTCTCCAGGCTGACCACTAATGTACCGAAAATTCAAACACCCTGACAGGGGCCTAGCTTTGTGCCATCAGCTCATCAAAGGAAAGGGTCTTCTCACTGACAACGGCACGCGCCATCACGAATTCCGTCACATTGTTTTCGATCACTACCGCCTCGACCTCGGCCAGGCGATTGTTGTCACTGTAGTACCAGCGCACCATCTCCGCGGGCTTTTCGTAGCTCGCGGCAAGTTCGTCCACATGCGCCCGGATCTGCTCGGCGGTGGCTTGCAGATTGTTTGCACGCACCAATTCGGCGACGGTCAGTCCCAGACGAACACGGCGCTCGGCCTGCGCACGAAACAGATCCTCGGGCAGGGGTGTCTTGTCAGCGTCCTTGATGCCCCGCTGCTTGAGTTCAGCCCGGGCGCCCTCGGTCAAACGGTTGATCTCAGCCTGGACGCTGGCCTTGGGTAAATCGAGCTCAGCTCTGGCCATCAGCGCGTCCATCACTGCCGCCTTGTTGCGCGCGAGCAGACGGAACTTGACTTCCCTTTCCAGGTTTTTGCGAACGTCGCTGCGCAGCCCCTCAACCGAGGCATCCGCAATGCCCAGCGATTTGGCCAGCGCGTCGTTGACCTCGGGCAGATGCGCCGCCTCGATCTTCTTGACGGTGACCATGAAATCGGCATTCTTGCCCGCCACTTCCTTGCCGTGGTAATCGACAGGAAACGCCAACTGAAAGGTCTTGCTTTCGCCCGCCTTCATGCCCAGAGTGGCTCCCTCAAACTCCTTGAGCATCTGCCCATCACCGAGGATGAACTGAAAGTCCTCCGCCTTGCCACCAGCAAACGCTTCACCGTCAATCTTGCCTTCAAAATCAACCGTCACGCGGTCGCCTTCCTGTGTCGGGGCGACGTGCGAGCGCTGCGTAAATGTGCGCCGCTGTTTGCGCAGGATGTCGATTGTCTTGCTGATCGCCTCCTCGGTCACTTCAGCGCTGAGCTTTTCGACACTGGCACCCGCCAGGTCACCGATCTTGACATCCGGGTAGACCTCGAAGATCGCGTCAAACGCCATTTCACCTTCGGGCGAACCCTCTTTCTCGGTGATGCGTGGTTGCCCGGCCACACGCAGCTTGGCCTCATTGGCGGCATTGGCAAAGGCCTCACCCACCTTGTCATTCATCACTTCGTAGTGGACCGAATAGCCGTAACGCTGCGCAACGACATTCATCGGCACCTTGCCGGGACGGAACCCGTCCATCTTCACGGTGCGCGCGAGCTTCTTCAGGCGCGACTGCACCTCCGACTGGACCACGCCGACGGGCAGCGACAGGGTCATCTTTCGTTCCAGCTTTTCCAGCGTCTCAACAGTCACAGTCACAGCATTTCTCCTTAGTGGTGCGCGGGGGGGGACTCGAACCCCCACGCTGTCTCCAGCGTCAGGACCTAAACCTGGTGCGTCTACCAATTTCGCCACCCGCGCCAAAAACAAAAAGGGCGCTCTGGCAGACCGCCCCCATAAAATCGATCAACCTGTCATTTTAACCTGCGATCCCGTCGCCATCCTCCGTGACCAAGAATCAAGTTGCCCTGTTCCGAGCCATCGGCCACGAGGAGAACTTTCCGGTCGCGTCCTTGCTTTGTCCGACACACTTGCGTCCTGCGGTATTGGCAATTTATCGCTTCGCCCGCCAGGGCGATGACTTGGCCGACGAGGGTCAGGCCAGCCCCGCGCAGCGCCTGACCGCCCTGGCCAGCTTTGGTGCCGATTTGCGCGCCGTTGCCAGCGCACAGCCGCACAGTGGGCGCTGGCCTGGGGTGTTTGACCCGCTGCGCCGGGTCGTACGTGATTTTGCGCTCCCCGTGAGCCTGCTCGAGCAACTGCTCGACGCTTTCGTGCAGGACGTGCAATTCACCGCCAGCTCGCGGCGCTACCGCAGCGACGAAGAACTGCTCGACTACTGCAGCCGTTCGGCCAACCCCGTGGGCCGTCTGCTGCTGCACCTGTACCAGATTGACGATGCCGTTGCGCTGCAGCAAAGCGACTGCATCTGCAGCGCCCTGCAACTGATCAACTTCTGGCAGGATTTGAGTGTCGATGTGCCGCGCTCGCGCTGGTACCCGAGCGAAGCGGCAATGCGTCAACACGGTGTCAGCGAGACCGACCTGATGACCGACATGCCTTCCTCCACCGCTACTAATTTGATAGCTAACTACGCAGATCAGGCAAGCGCTCTGATGGAAGGTGGCACTCCGTTGGTGCATCGGCTCGGTGGCCGCATTGGCTGGGAACTGCGCCTGGTGATTCAGGGCGGCTTGCGAATACTGGAGCGCATGCGCGAGATGAACTTCGAAACCTGGAGGTCACGCCCGAACCTGCAGCGCTCGGACCTGCCGCGGCTGGTCTGGCGCGCCTGGCGTATGCCAGCGCCGGCCACTGCTCGTGCCACCCGATAAACTAGGCGGGAACGCAACAAACTTGATGACGCCGCAAGAATACGTCCAGCAAAAGGCTGCCGCCTCCGGCAGCAGCTTCTATTACGCTTTTCTGTTCCTGTCCAAACCCAGACGGGCGGCGATCACCGCGTTCTACGCTTTTTGTCGCGAGGTGGACGATGTCGTCGACGACGCCATCGACCCCGGCGTCGCCGCCACCAAGCTGGCCTGGTGGCAGGCCGAGGTGGCGCGATCCTTTGCCGGCCAACCCAGCCACCCCGTGACGCAGGCGCTGATGCCGCTGGCCGTGGAGTTCAACGTGCAGCAGGCCCAACTACAGGCGGTGATTGCGGGCTGCCAGATGGACCTGACCCAGACCCGCTACCTGGACTATGCCGCTCTGCAGCGGTACTGTGGCCTGGTCGCCGGCGTGGTCGGCGAGGTTGCTGCCACCATCTTTGGCCAGACGCAGCCACAGACCACCGGCTATGCCCACCAACTCGGCCTGGCCCTGCAGCTCACCAACATCATCCGCGACGTCGGTGAGGACGCGCGGCGCGGGCGCATCTACCTGCCGATGAACGAGCTCGCGCAGTTTGAAGTGAAAGCGCAGGAGATCCTCAACCTGGAGTACTCGGCCCGCTTCACCGCGCTGATGCGTTTCCAGGCAGGGCGCGCGAACGAGCTCTACGAGCAGGCCCTGGCCCAACTGCCCGCACCCGATCGGCGCAGTCAAAAGCCCGGCCTGATGATGGCAAGAATCTACCGTACGCTGCTATTGGAAATCGAACGCGACGGCTTTCAGGTGCTGCACCAGCGCGTCAGCCTCACTCCCCTGCGCAAGTTGTGGCTGGCCTGGAAGGTGCAGGCGTTCGGGTGAACATCGCGATTATCGGAGCCGGCTGGGCCGGGCTGGCGGCGGCGCTTGAAGCCACTCGAGCTGGTCACCATGCTATTGTTTTTGAAGCATCCCGCGCAATCGGCGGGCGCGCCAGAGCGGTAAGAGCCACTTTACCCGAAGGCGGCCCGGTGACGCTCGACAACGGCCAGCACATCCTCATCGGTGCCTACAGCCAGAGCCTGCGCCTGCTGCAAGAAGTCGGCGTTGACACCCGCACGGCGCTGCTGCGACAGCCGCTGAGCCTGCGCTTTCCTGACGGCCGAGGTCTGAGCTTTGGCGACTTGCCTGCTCCATGGGACGCCCTCTGGGGTCTGGCCAGTGCCCGCGGGTGGAGCCTGACCGAGCGTGGATCGCTGTTGCGCAGCCTCATACGTTGGCGCCTGCGCAATTTCGAATGCGAGCCCAGCACCACCGTGGCCGAGCTCTGTCAGCCGATCAGCGCAAAGGTACGCGCCACCCTGATTGATCCGTTGTGCCTGTCGGCCCTGAACACGCCGGTGCAGCGCGCCAGTGCGCAGGTGTTTTTGCGCGTGCTGCGCGACACGCTCGGCTCGCAGCGCGGCAACTCCAACCTGCTCTTGCCCCGTGTGGATCTGTCAACGCTGTTTGCGCTCGCGGCGGCGCGCTGCCTGCGCGAACGCGATTGCGAGATCCGCCTGGGTCAAAGGGTCGATGCCATCGATTGGGGTCAGCAGTGGCAGGTTCAAGGCCTGCCGTTTGACGCCATCATTCTCGCGACATCAGCATCAGAAGCGTCGCAAATGCTTATGAACAGTGCATCAAAAGCTACTGATTCGATAGCAGAGCGAATGCGCGTCTGGGCCGAGGTCGCTCGCGACCTGCGCTTTGAAGCGATCGCCACGGTCTACGCATGGAGTGCGGATGCAGCGCTCCCCGAGCCCATGCTCGCATTGCCTAGCAGCGCCACCGAACCGGCGCAGTTTGTCTTTGACCGCGGCCAGCTCGGTGGCCCCAGCGGACTGCTCGCCTTCGTCGTCAGCGCCTGCCCCGGAGGCCGCGCCGAGACCGAGGAGCAAGTGCTGCGGCAAGCCCGCGCGCAACTCTCCCTGAGTCTGCAGCCTGTGCAAACTATCGTTGAAAAGCGTGCCACCTTTGCCTGCACCGCAGGTCTGCAGCGCCCCGGCCTGCACATTGCACCCGCACTGCTGGCCTGCGGCGATTACGTTGCCGGACCCTACCCAGCCACGCTCGAAGGCGCCGTGCGCTCGGGTCACGCAGCAGTAGTGGCGCTGAGGTCCTAGCCCTTGAGCAGAGCGCCAAGTCGGGTCATCAAATCGTCGGCATTTCCCAGGCCCGCTTCAGGTAGTGTGCCGTGTGGGGTAAGCTTATCGATCAGGCCCGGCAACACCTGCGACAACTGCGCCGAGGCCTGCACCGGGTCAACACCCAGCTGGCGCGCGATGGCTTGCAGCGTTTCGCTGCCGAGAACGCCGGAGATCTGCCCGGGCGACACGGGCAGGTTGTGCCCATGTCCAATCCAGGAGCCGATCACATCACCAAGCCCGGCTTGCTGAAACTTCTCCGTCAACCCCCCGAGCCCCCCTACCTGACCATGATTGGCCAGTAGGCCACCCAGAACGCTCGCCATGCCGCCGTGTTGCTGCATCTGAGCACTCACCGCACCCACTACCGAATCAAGCAAACCCATGACGTTCTCCAATCGTGAGGGACCAATTATGCAGTTTATGATCGAACAGTGTGCCCAGGTCCCCAGAAGGAGCGCCCCCATGAAACGTGCCCTGAAGATTCTCGCCCTGCTGCTCGCTGCTGCCCTGCTCGTGGCCGCCGCCGCTACAGCCTGGTACGTCCATAGCAAGCAGCCCGGGCGATCCGGCACCGAGGCACTAAGAGGCCTGACAGCCAGCGTGGAAGTGCGCTATGACGAACGCGGTGTTCCCCACATCCGGGCCAACAACGAGCCCGATCTGTACCGCGCGCTGGGCTACGTGCACGCGCAGGATAGGCTGTTCCAGATGGAGATGGTGCGCCGCCTGGCCCAGGGCGAGCTCGCCGAAGTGCTGGGTCCAAAATTGATCGAGGTTGACCGTCTGTTTCGCACCCTGGGCATACGCGCACGCGCGCAGACGATGGCGGCTGCGCTGGACCGGCAAAGCCCGTCGTCCAAGGCGCTGCTGGCCTACCTCGACGGTATCAACCAGTTTCAGGCCAGCCACCCCGCGCCAATCGAGTTCGACCTGCTGGGCATTCCCAAGCGAGCCTTCACGCCCGCAGACACGATTGCCGTGACCGGCTATCTTGCCTACACCTTTGCCGCCGCCCTGCGTACCGAACCTGTCCTGAGCTTCGTCCGCGACAAGCTCGGCGCCGAATACCTCAAAGTGTTCGAGCTTGAGGCGCACCCGCAAGGCGTGCTTGGCAACCCGGCGGCGACGGCGATGGGCGCGTCTGACTGGCAACAGCTCGCGCGT
>JAKANU010000125.1 GCA_021812315.1 Pseudomonadota bacterium | reverse complement strand
CGGCAAGACCACCCTGGTGGATATGCTGCTGCGCCAAAGCGGCACGTTTCGCGCCAATGAAAAGGTGACCGAAAGGGTCATGGACAACAATGATCTGGAGCGCGAGCGTGGCATCACCATTCTGGCGAAGAACTGCGCGGTCGACTGGAAGGATACCCACATCAACATCGTCGATACCCCAGGTCACGCCGACTTTGGCGGTGAGGTCGAACGTGCGCTGTCGATGGTTGACGGTGTCATGCTGTTGATCGACGCAGTTGAAGGTCCGATGCCGCAAACCCGTTTCGTGACCAAGAAGGCGCTCGCGCTTGGTCTGAAGCCAATCGTCGTGGTGAACAAGGTTGACCGCCCGGGATCACGCCCGGACTACGTCATCAACGCCGCCTTCGACCTGTTTGACAAGCTCGGGGCGAGCGAGGAGCAGCTCGACTTCCCGGTGGTTTATGCCTCGGGTCTGAACGGCTGGGCCTCGATGACCGAGGGTGAGCCCGGTGAGCAATGGGGCGAGGATCTGGCGCCCTTGTTCGACACAGTGCTGGCGCACGTTCCTAGCAACAAGGGCGACCCAAAAGCGCCTCTGCAGTTGCAGATTTCGTCCCTCGACTACTCGACCTACGTCGGGCGCATCGGCGTCGGCCGCATCACGCAGGGGGTCATCCGTACCAACCAGGAAGTGTTGGTGATGGAGGGCCTGGATGGCCGCTCCAGCAAGGCCAAGGTCCAGCAGATTCTGAAGTTCGAAGGGCTCGAACGACTGCCCGCGGCCGACGCCGGCCCCGGTGACATTGTGCTGATCAGTGGCATCGATCAAGTGAATATCGGCGTCACGCTGACGGACCCCATGAATCCGACGCCTTTGCCAATGCTCAAGATCGACGAGCCGACGCTGACCATGAACTTTTGCGTCAACAACTCACCGCTGGCCGGACGCGAGGGCAAATACGTAACCAGTCGGCAATTGCGCGATCGCCTGGAGCGCGAGTTGCAAGCCAACGTCGCATTGCGCGTCACCGACACCAATGAGGAGGGCATCTACGAGGTCTGCGGGCGCGGCGAGCTGCATCTGACGATTCTGGTGGAGAACATGCGCCGCGAGGGCTATGAGCTTGCGGTGTCGAAGCCGCGGGTCGTGTTCAAGCTGGTCAACGGCGAGAAGCACGAGCCGATCGAAATGCTGACCGTCGACATCGAAGACAGCCACCAGGGCGGCGTCATGCAGGCCCTGGGCCTGCGCAAGGGCGAACTGGTCAACATGGAGCCCGACGGCCGCGGGCGCACCCGACTCGAGTACCGGATTCCGGCGCGTGGTCTGATCGGATTTCAGAACGAGTTCCTGAACCTGACCCGCGGTACCGGTCTGGCAAGCAACATTTTTGACGGCTATGAAGCCTTCAAAGGCGAAATCGAATCGCGCAAGAACGGCGTACTCATCAGCATGGACGATGGCGAAATTGTCACCTACGCCCTGGGCAAGCTCGATGAGCGCGGCCGCATGTTCGTCAAGGCCGGTGACCCGGTTTACGAGGGCATGATCGTCGGCATCCACAGCCGCGACAACGATCTGGTGGTGAACGCCGTGCGGATGAAGCAATTGACCAACTTTCGTGTTTCGGGCAAAGAGGAAGCGATCAAGATCACGCCGCCCATCCAGCTCACGCTGGAATACGCCGTGGAGTTCATCGAGGACGACGAACTGGTGGAAGTCACACCCAAATCGATTCGCCTGCGCAAGCGTCACCTCAAGGAGCATGAGCGCAAGCGCGCGGGGCGCGAGGCGCTGTAGGCATTTGTTGTCAGGGAGCGCAGCGTGAAGCTCACCCACAGCCGGGCGGTCCTCTTGATGCTGGTAGTGACCCTTTTGTGGTCAACAGCTGGCGTCGTCACCCGCCACCTGGAGCAGGCACACAGCTTTGAGGTCACCTTCTGGAGAAGTTTCTTCACGCTGCTGACCTTGCTGGTGCTCCTGCCGGTGTTTCAGGGGCGCAGCGTGTTCGGGCGAATTCGCAGTGGGGGAGCGGCGTTGTGGATCTCTGGCGTGTGTTGGTGTGGCATGTTCACGTTTTTCATGCTTGCGATTACGCTCACCAGCGTGGCCAATGTGCTTGTGATGATGTCCATCGGCCCCCTGCTCACGGCGGTCGCGGCGCGCGTTTTCATCGGCCACCGTATCGCAAAGCGAACCTGGATCACGATCGTTGTTGCTGGCTGCGGCATTGCCTACATGTATGCCAGCCAGGTCAGCGCAGGTATCAATCTGATGGGCACGCTGGTCGCGTTTTGTGTGCCGATCTCGGGTGCCACGAACTGGACCGTCAGTCAGCACGCGCGTGCACGCGGCCACGACGTCGATCTGATACCGGCGGTGCTGATCGGCGCGGTGCTGTCGTCGGTCGTGACGCTGCCTTTGGCTTTGCCGCTGCGGGCCTCGGGACATGATCTGGCCCTGCTCGCCGGCTTGGGCGTATTCCAGTTGGCGATACCTTCGGCCCTGGCGGTGCTTTGTGCCAGAGTGTTGCAGGCGGCTGAAGTATCCTTGCTGGGTCTGCTGGAGGTGATCTTTGGCATTTTGTTGGCATGGATCGGTGCCAACGAGGTGCCCGGCCCGAACGTACTCGCTGGCGGAACACTGGTGATTGGCGCGCTGATAATCAACGAATGGGTCGGATGGAGAAGCAATATATGAGCTCGACAGGCATGCAACAGGGGTTGGACAAGCAGGAAGTGGTGACGGAAGTTCGCGGGCAACTCGCCACGATTACGCTGAATCGCCCCAAGGCACTCAATGCATTGTCGTTGCCGATGATCCGTGCGCTCACAGCCTGCCTGAGCGCATGGCGCGATGACGTGCGCATCAAGGCGGTGGCGATCCGTGGCGTTGGCAAGAGCGACGCGTTCGGTACATTTTGCGCTGGTGGCGACATTCGCTTCTTCCATCAGGCAGCCCTGTCAAACGATCCGCAACTTGAGGATTTCTTCACCGAGGAATACACCCTCAACCACCTTATTCATCGCTACCCAAAACCATATATTGCCTTCATGGATGGCGTGGTGATGGGCGGGGGCATGGGCATCAGCCAGGGTGCGACAACGCGCATTGTGACCTCCCGCACAAAAATGGCCATGCCCGAAACCAATATCGGTCTGTTCCCGGACGTTGGCGGTGGCTATTTTCTCAGCCGATGCCCTGGTCGCGTCGGCGAGTGGCTGGCGCTCACCGGCGAGCCGATGGGGGCAGCGCAGGCACTGGCACTTGATCTGGCGGATGCCTATTTCGACTTTGCCCAATTGCCTTCGGCCTGGGCGGCCCTGTCCAGCGTCGACTTTGACCGCGAAGATGCCTTTGAGCGTTGGCTCGCTATGTTTTCAATAGCGGCACCAGCTTATTCCATGGGCTACTCAGGTCTTATTGATGAATATTTTTCGGTCGATAGCGTGCCTGCCGTGGTGCGCTTGCTCGAGTCCGACCCCAGCGTCTGGGCGCAGCACACGGCGGCCACGCTGCGCCGGCGCTCGCCCTTGATGCTGCACGTCGTGCTCGAGCAGATCCGTCGCGGCCGAAACATGACCCTGGCCGAGGACCTGCGCATGGAACGCGACCTGGTGCACCACTGCTTTCACCCAAAGCATCTGGCGCGCGACGCCTCACACAGCGAAACGGTGGAGGGCATCCGGGCGCTGGCCATCGACAAGGACAACGCGCCACGCTGGAACCCGGCCCGCATTGAAGACGTGAGCCCGGAGATCGTGCGACCGTTCTTCGAGAGCCCGTGGCCCACGCATGCACATCCGTTGCAGCACCTGGATTGACCGCACGCGCCTCAAAGCTGGCGATAATCCGCTTCGGCAAGTTGCATGAGTTTGTCACGCGGAATTGGCCCGGCAAGGGCATAACCAAATCCCTGGTCAATCCAGTAAAAGCTCGGTATCGGCCCGTCGGTCGAAAAGTGAAAGCCCGTTTCACGAGGGTCGGTCCCGGCGGGTGACTTCTCTACAGCCCCGAGATAAAGCGTGACGCGGATGCCTGCAGCGTCCTGAAACATAAACTGTGCCCTGGCACCAGCCTCGCCGGGCAGCAGTCGCCCGCCCACCAACTCATAGCCCTGGCGCGCCAGATCGGGCACCTTGAGCGTCTTGCCAACGCGCTTGGATAGCCACTGAACGAGGTGTTCCTGCTCGCTGGCACTGACCTCGACCGGGTGGCGCTTCTCGCTCGAGAACACGGCATGCGCGAAGCCTGCCTGGCGGACAAAATTCCGCGCCACACCCGCCCTGGCCTGCGCTGCCGAGTCAGGCCAGAGCGGCTGCTCGCCGTGCCAGGCCGAATTAGAAATCCAGCCGATGGCAAACACCAGCAAAACGCTGGCCGCCCGGCCACCCCAGCGCCACCATTGATCCAGCTCCTGCTGCGACGTGCCAACCCGTTGCGCTGCCGAAACGAGTGAAACTGGAATCTCTTGCGCAAGAACCTGCGAGTGCAGGGTTTGCAGGATATCGCGTTGCTGCTGCCATTGCTGCACGCTCGCCTGCGCCTGAGCGTCCTGTCTCAGGCGACTTTGCACACTGACGCGTTCCGGCGGCGACAACTCGCCGTCCACAAAGGCATGGAGTTCGTCATGCGTCAACGGCGGTGGTGGGTTGCTGTGCATGATGGTTTTCCAGTGCCTTATTTCACTTGCCGCAACGATCGTACCTGGGCCGGGGCCTGGGCCCGTTGGTCTGCCGCTTGCGCGGGCGCGTCGAGCAGTTCCTGCAAACGACTGCGGCCACGCGCCAGGCGCGACATCACCGTGCCGACCGGGACAGCCACGATTCTCGCCACTTGCGCATAGCTCATGCCCTCCATGCACACGAGCAAGAGGACCGCCCGCTGGTCCGGCGGCAGGCGCAATAGGCAACGCTGAACATCGATGGATTTCTCCAACCCCATGTCAGGTGCCGGCAACTCGTGTGCGACATCATCAATATCTACGGCAAGTCTGCCCGCCCGGGCGCCCGCGCTGCGCAGTTCGTTGACAAAAAGATTGTGCATCACCGTGAAAAGCCACGCTCGCAAATCAGAACCGGCCGCCCATAGGCGCCACTTGCTGCAGGCCCGCTCGAGCGTGTCCTGCACCAGATCATCGGCCGCCCAGGCGTCGCCGGTGAGCGAACGCGCATACCGGCGCAGTGCCGGAATTTGGCCGACGATAGGGTGGTCGGGCATTGAAGCAGGATCAGGGTTTCGCTGTTTGCCAAACCTTGTTGAACCCGTCGCCGGTCTTGTCACCCGGCTTGGCGTCCTTGACCCAGTAGTACAGTGGCTTGCCCTTGACGGCCCATTGTTTGCTGCCGTCGTCACGGGTGATCACGGTGTAGTCGCCTGTGGGCTGGTCCGTTGGCGCGGCCATCATGGGCGGCCAATTCGCCGCACATGGCCCATTGCACACTGATTTGCCGCTGTCGACGGCATCTTTGTCAAATGTGTACAGCGTCATGCCATTGGGACCGACGAGGACGCCGTCAGCGGCGCTCGCCGGAGCGGCGTTTGCCAATGCACAAACGCCCAACAGGACCAGCGTGGCGGGTAGCGCGAAGACGGTACGGTGAAATAGATTCATGATGAACTCCAAAGTTGATGATTGCAAACAAGCATTTGCAACCGGATGAACAGCAGCGGCGCGACATTTATTCCCTTCATGGGGAAATATTCATGACTTATCGCTGACGCACCTTCATGGCCCGCTCCACCTCGCGCTTGCCTTCGCGGTCTTTGATGGTGTCGCGCTTGTCGTGCTCGGCCTTGCCCTTGGCCAACGCGACTTCGCACTTGACCTTGCCGGCTTTCCAGTGCAGGTTCAACGGCACCAGGGTGTAGCCTTTTTGCTCCACCTTGCCTATCAGACGTTTGATCTCTTCCTTGTGCATCAGCAACTTCCTGGTGCGTTGCTTGTCCGGGCTGATGTGCGTCGAGGCCGTGCCCAAGGGGTTGATCTGCAGGCCGATGACGAACAGTTCACCGTCGCGTATCACCACATAGCCATCGGTCAACTGCACCTTGCCTTCACGCAGCGACTTGACTTCCCAGCCTTCGAGCACGATGCCGGCCTCAAAGCGTTCTTCAAAAAAATAGTTGTAAGCCGCCTTTTTGTTGTCGGCAATGCGGGCTGCAGTCTGAGGTTTCTTGGCCATGGTGTCCACGTGGGGATAGAAGTGCTGCGTCCAAGGCTTGTCTACAATCCCGCGCAGACTCCATTCTATGAAAACCGTCACCAAGTCCGTCCTGATCTGGTACAGCGCCGCAGAAATGTATGGGTTGGTGATCGACGTGGATCAATACTCGAAGTTCCTGCCCTGGTGCGACCAGGCACGCGCTCTCAGCACTGATGAAAATGGCATGCTTGCCGAGATTGGCTTGTCCATCGGTGGGTTTCACCATACTTTCACAACCCGCAATGAGCACGTGGATGGTCGGCAAGTGCGCATGAAACTGGTAAAAGGTCCGTTTTCGCGACTTGATGGGGAGTGGAACTTCACCCCGCTGGCCGATGCGAGCCAGCGTGCCTGCAAGGTTGAACTGACTCTGCATTACGGTTTTGACAATGCCGCGTTGAGCAAGCTTGTTGGCCCGGTGTTCGACAAAATTGCCAGCAGCCTGGTGGACGCTTTCGTCAAACGTGCCGATCAGGTGTATGGGCAACAGTGAGCCATTGCAAGTCAGTGTGGTCCATTCGCCGGCGTCGCGCGTGGTGCGTGAGCTCGTCCTCGAGCTTCCCGTCGGCAGCACGGTAGGACAGGCGCTGCAGGCCAGTGGCTGGCTCGAAGCTTCCGAGTCTTTCGATCGGCAAACCCTGGTGGTCGGTGTTTGGGGCCGCCGGGCTGGCATGAACCAGGTTCTGCGCTCCAACGACCGCGTTGAAATCTACCGGCCGCTCGCGGTAGACCCGAAGCTTGCGCGCCGGCTGCGATTCGAGAAGCAGGGACCGGGCGTTGCCGGGCTATTCGTCAAGAAAAAATCCGTACGACCGAGTCCGATCTCGCACGACTAACGGCAGTCAGCGTCGATGATCGATTGCACGCGGACCATCTCGGCAGCGCGGGCGGCTGAATCGAGAACCTCTGGTTCGCCTTTCTCATTGAAACGGCTGATCCGCCGGTTCGAGTCCAAGCTGATCTTCGCCTGCTTGGCGCGGGCGCAATTCTCAACCCTGGCTTTCAGAATCCGCTCCTGCTCGGCCTTGATGCGGGCGCTCTCCGCCTCCTGAGCCTTCCTTTTCTTGTCCGCCAACTCCTTGTCAACGCCACTCGGGCGAGCCGCGCTGGCTACCATCTCTGGGGCTGGGGCCGCTGCGCCTTGGGCCGAATCGGACGCAGCCGAGGCAGCCGACGCCGGGCCGGCGCGGTGGTTGGCAGCAAATTGGCCCGGACGCTTGAGGATGTTCTTCTCGGGGATGTCGGTCGGTGGCGCACGGTCGCTGAAGACCTTGCGCCCATCCTTGTCGGTCCACTGCCACTGGGCCCAGACGGATAGGGCCGTCAAGCACATGACACCAAGCAGCAAGTACCGGATTTTGTTCATGCGCCAAGTTTAGCCTGCCTGCCCGATGGGTACAATCGATCATTTGGAGCCCAAGAACATGCGCCTGATCGGCAAAGCGCTCACCTTCGATGATGTCCTGTTGGTGCCAGCGTTCTCCCGGGTTTTGCCCAAAGACACCTCACTGGCAACGCGTTTTTCACGCAATATTGAACTCAATCTCCCGCTGGTTTCGGCGGCCATGGACACCGTAACCGAGGCGCGTCTGGCCATTGCCATTGCCCAGGAGGGCGGCATGGGTATTGTGCACAAGAACCTCTCGCCGCAGCAGCAGGCGGCACAGGTGGCCAAGGTCAAGCGCTACGAGTCCGGTGTCCTGCGCGATCCCGTGGTCATCACGCCCCAGCACACGGTACGCCAGGTCAACGCCCTGTCCGAGCAATTGGGCGTCTCCGGCTTTCCCGTGTGTGACGGTGGCAAAGTGGTCGG
>JAKANU010000004.1 GCA_021812315.1 Pseudomonadota bacterium | reverse complement strand
CTTCCGATCTAGTCGCTGATTTTTATCTTATTTTTACTGGAGACAACGATGAAAGTATCTGTAACTACCCTCGCGCTATTGGCTGCCGGCGTATTGAGCCTGCCCGCCTTCGGCCAGACCAAGGCGGATTTCGACGAGCTGCGTCAGGAGATTGCGCGTTTACGTCAGGAAGTCAATGCGCTGAAGAATCAAAAGGCGGCGCCCACGGCGAGCGCGTCGGAGACCAACGACCGGATCGAACAACTCGAGATCAAGCAAAAGGATGCGGTGGTCGTCGGGGACATCGGCAACAGCTTCCGATTGCCCGGTTCCGAGACTTCCCTGCGCATTTATGGTTTTGCAGAGCTCAATGCGGTCAAGGAGTTCAAGGGTGACAACTCCGGCAACGACTATTCGACTGCCATCCAGTACGCGCCGATCAATGACAGCACATCGCGCACCGGTGTCGGTTATTTGACTGCGCGCACCTCGCGCTTCGGCATCGAGGCTTCGACCCCGACCGCCTATGGGCCGCTGGGTATCAAGGTCGAAGGTGACTTCAACAATGAGCCGCGCACCGGAAATTCCGCAGTCAGCGGTTCAGCGGGCAATATCTACACGCAGGGCTGGAGCAATTCCTACGGCTTCCGCTTGCGTCAGGCTTACGGCCAGTTCGGCGGACTGCTGGTCGGCCAAACCTGGTCCACCTTCATGGATGTCGACAACTCGCCCGAGACCGTCGATTTCAACGGCCCGATCGGACCGACCTTCCTCCGCCAGCCGCAAATCCGCTACGGGTACAACACCAAGGATGCGGGCACATTCACGGTGGCGCTGGAGAATTCCGTGAGCTATCTGCTCGACAACACCGGCAGCGCTGTGACGCAGGGTTTCTCCAAGATGCCAGATCTGGTGGCCCGCTGGGACAAGAGTTTTGACTGGGGATCAATGAGTGTTCGCGGCGTCAGCCAGGAGTTCCGTGTGAATGACGGCGGCGGCATGGAAGTGAGCAAACGCGGCTATGGTTTGGGGACCACCGCGTTCGTGAAGATGCGCGATGCAAAAGACTTCCTCAGCCTGGCACTGACTTATGGCGAGGGCATCGGTCGCTACTTCAACGGCATCGAGGGCGCGGCTTTTGACGGCAACAGCATCCTGCTCGAAAGAGTGCTGGGTCTTGTGGTGGGGTACCAGTACAAGGCGAGCGACACACTGCGCGCCAACTTTGTACTGGGTGCGCAGCGCAACTATGACAACGACTACACAGCGTTTGCGCGCGCCAATGGCCTCGACGTCGGCCAGTACGGCATCAACCGCCGGATTTATCAGGCGCACGTGGGCTTCATCTACAACCCGATCAAGAATGTTGATCTGGGCGCGGAGTACATCTTTGGCCAGCGTGAAACCCTCGCCGGCGAGAAGGGCGACATGTCACGCCTGAATTTGTCGGGCAAGTACTACTTCAACTAAGTGATTGTCGAGGCGCGGAGCCGCCAGCTCGGGCTGGCCGCGCTCCTGCTGGTGACCGTGGTCTGGGGGACAACTTTCCCGGCCATGAAGCAGATCAGCGGGCACTTCGGGGCGCTGGAGATCATTCTCCTGCGCTTTGCCATCGCCAGCGCAGTTCTGTTGCCTTTGTTGCGTGGATTGAACTGGGCCGAGCTGCGCTGGGGCGGAGCCATCGGCGCGGTGTTGTTTTGCGCTTTTTACCTGCAGGTTTCCGGATTGGCACAAACCAGCAGCAACCGCAATGCCTTCGTCACGGGTTTGAACGTACTCATCGTGCCGATGCTGGCCTACCTTCTCGGTCAGCGCCTGGCCTGGCCGCTGCTGCTCGGCGCCGTGCTGGGCGTACTCGGCCTGGGAGGCCTGTTTTACGAGCAAGCGCCGTGGTCGCACGGCGATACGCTGACCTTGCTGGGCGCCTTCGTCTACGCCGTCTACGTGCTGCTGTTCGAATTCAGTGCCAACGCCAGGGTCACGCTGCGTCCGGAACGCATCGCGCTGGTGCAGTCGGTGGTGATGGTGCTCTTCGCGGCGATCGGCTTCGGTGTGCTGGAGCCAGCCTCATGGAGCAATTTGTGGCTGCGCAGCCTGGATCACGCGTGGGCCCTCGCTTACCTCGGTGTTCTCGCCAGCGCCCTGATGGTGTGGCTGCAGGCCTGGGGTCAGCATCGGGTGCGTGCCGTGCAAGCCGCGATTCTCTATGGTCTGGAGCCGGTCTTTGCTGCCTTGGCCGCCATGTGGTGGATCAACGAATACCTGAGCGGACGCGCGCTGTTTGGTGGTGTGTTGATTGTGGTCGGGGTGATTGTTTCGCAGATCAAGCCTTCCTGAGGCCCAGCATGGCGCGCGCCTCATCGGGCGTGGCTGGCGCACGCCCGAGCTCCTGGCCGATGCGCGCCATGCGTGCTACAAGCTGGGCATTGCTGCTGGCCAATTCGCCCCTTCGATAGTAGACGTTGTCCTCGAAGCCAACGCGAACGTGGCCTCCGAGCACGATGGCCATCGCGCCAAGCGGTAACTGGGCGGCGCCAATTCCTGCGACGGTCCAACTCGATCCTGCCGGCAACTGCGACCTGAGATACATCAGCGCCTCTGGCGTGCCCGCCATGGCGCCCGGGATGCCCAGCACGAAGTCAAAATGAACCGGTGCTTGCAACAAGCCATTCTTCAACCAGCGGTGGGCCGCAGTGAGCATGCCGGTATCAAACACTTCAAGCTCGGGTTTGACGCCATGTTCGTGCATCGCACGCAGGAATGCTTGCATATCGGCGGGGTGATTCATGAAAACGTCGTCGCCGAAATTGACAGTGCCCATCGACAATGTTGCCATCTCGGGCGCAAGCGTCACGGGTGCCAGACGCTCGGATGGGGTCATGCCGACCGCGCCGCCGGTCGATACCTGGATGATTACGTCACAGCGGCTGCGAATGGCGGAAATGATCTTGCGGTAGACCTCCCGGTCCTGCGTTGGTGTGCCGTCGGGGTTGCGGGCATGCAGATGAACGATGGATGCGCCCGCCTCGACGCACTCCTGCGCGGCAAGCGCAATTTCCTGCGGGCTGAGTGGCAAGGCCGGCTGTTGTTGACGGGTGACCTCGGCGCCGGTCAGGGCGGCGGTGATGATGAGTTTGTCCATGGCGAGGTCCGGCGTTCAGCGTTGGAGGCGCTGACAGTGGGCGGGCACCACGCAGGTCCCGGAGGCCTTGCAGACGATTATCGGATCTTCAAGCAGGTCGGCTGCCGAGGGCTGGCCGACGACATTCGCTGAGCTGATGATCTTGCGCGCCTCGAACACCATCTCGCGAGAGGTCCTGCCGGCGGCCACGATCCGGCCGCTGGCTTCAATGTAGTCGCCGGCACGTACGGGCGCCAGAAACTCGACACTGTCATAGGCGACAAAGAGGCCTTCGTCACCGTCGTGGCGGATCAGCAACTCGGTGGCGACGTCTCCAAACAATTGCAACATTCGCGCGCCGTCAACGAGTTGACCGGCGTAGTGGGCGTCGTGCGCACTGATGCGCAGACGAATCAGGCTGGTGTGGTTTTCCATGTTTGATTCCTATTCAGCTGGGGACAGAGTTTCGCTTCGCTACGGTCTGTCCCACAAGGTTTCTTGCATTCCATTCATGGATCGCAAACGATGCCACATCTTCAGCGTAGGTCCGACTGCCGAAGCCGGCGTCGTAGCCGAGCTCTTTGGCCAACTCGTGGCTGATGCGCGGTCCACCGACAATGAGAATAAGCTTCTCGCGCAGACCCTCGGCCTCCAGCAGGTCACACAGCCGGGTCAGGTTGTCGAGGTGGACATTCTTTTGTGTCACCACTTGTGAGACCAGAATGACATCGGCTCTTTCCTCGATCGCGCGGGCCACCAGATCTTCGCTGTCAACCTGTGCTCCCAGGTTGATGGCACGAATTCCGTGATAGCTCTCCAGCCCCTTGTGGCCATTGAAACCTTTCATGTTCATGATGGCGTCGATACCCACCGTGTGGGCATCGGACTCGATGGTGGCGCCGATCACGACCATTTGTCTGCCCATGGTTTGGGCAATCAGTCGGTTGACTTCGTCTTTCTCCAGCACCTGATGCTCTGGCCGGACCACTTGAAGGCGCGAAAGATCAAGCCGATGCAGGCACTGACCATAGACCACGAAAAAGCTGAATCCCTGGCCCATGTCTTCGGCGTGAACGACGGCAGGCTCGCGCAGGCCCATCATCACTGCAAGTTGCCTGGCGCCCTCCCTGGCCAGGTCATCAAGTGCCAGCGGCAGGGTAAAGGAGACCTGGACGCGCCCGTCGCCCAGGGTGTCACCGTAGGGTTGGACCCAGCGTTGCGTTGTTGTCGACTCAGACATTCTTGCCTCCTTTGGGCAGCATCAGGCTCGGGAACGGGTTGAAATAGTCATCGGCCTTGCGAATCACGCCGTCGAGCCCCTTCCCGCCATCGGGGGTGCGGGAAATTTCGGCGAACATTCCCTTGCCAATAGCGCCTTGCAGACCCAGGGTTTCGATCTCGGTGAGCATCACTTCGGTCTGCGCCAGGACAGTCTGCGCGCGCTGCTCGATCTGGCCGCCGCGTTTGAATGCGATCTCGCTGTGCAGGTCCTTCATGGCGTTGAAGACATACCTGGCGTTTTGCAGCGCCAGGAAGCGATCCTGAATGAAGGGTGTGTGGATCGCCTCGGTCATCATCCCGAGCAGGTGGATGTCCTGTCGGGTCACGGCGCTTGCCACATTGAACAAGGTGTTCTGAACCTGTCCTCGGAAGATGTTGCCGCTCATGTGCTTGGTCGGCGGCATGTACTTAAGTGTGGCGCGTGGAAACACCTGCCGTGCCAGTTGCGCGTGGGCCAATTCCCACAGGAAGCCGTTTTCCATTGCGGGGTCGATCTCGAACGCGTGGCCCAGCCCCATCTGTTCGGGTGCCAGCCCGCTAATCAGTGCAAATTGTTCGTTGATGAGTTGCGAGGCCAGTACCGTATGCGCGGCGTCGAAGGCATCGGCCGTGGTCAGATAGTTGTCTTCGCCGGTGTTGATGATGATCCCGGCATAGGCGTTGACCATGCGCGAAAAGAACTGATCGACGAAGGTCCGTCGCATATTGATGTCGCGGAAAATGATCCCATACATGGAGTCGTTGAGCATCATGTCCAGACGTTCTGTAGCGCCCATCACCGCAATCTCCGGCATGCAAAGACCGGAGCAGTAGTTGGTCAGGCGGATGTAGCGGCCCAGCCGGTCGCCGACCTCATCGAGTGCGGCGCGCATCAGGCGAAAGTTTTCCTGCGTTGCGTAAGTTCCACCGAAGCCCTCCGTCGTCGCACCGAAGGGCACGTAGTCGAGCAGGCTCTGGCCCGTGGAGCGAATGACTGCGATGATGTCGGCGCCCTGCTCGACTGCGGCGCGTGCCTGCAGCACATCCTCATGAATGTTGCCGGTGGCGACGATCAGGTAAAGCCACGGAGTCGGGGTCTCGCCCAGGGTTCGAATCTTGTCTGAACGCCGGGCGCGCTGTGCAGCGATCTGCAAGCAGGCCTGGCTGGCATGAGTCGCCGCCGCGCGGCGCGCGTGGCCGGGCTTGGCTGGCCGCCGCAGTGTGAGTCCGCCGCCTGCGACTGCCTGGGCAACCTGCTGGGCGCTCCAGCCCTGCTCCTGCATCGCTGCAATCACCGGAGCGGCAGCGCCATGCTGCAGCAGTGCCTGACCCTGAAGGTGAGCCACCACCCGGTTGGGCAGGGGCACCCCGTTCGCGTCGACGCCGTCAATGCCCAGCAGCCGCAGCGTGGCGCGCTCCACACTGGTGGTTGTCAAGGCGCTCATTTCGTCGGACACCCGACGTGCAATGCGGCGCGCCCTGGCGCGCGCCCGGGAAATCTGTGCCTTGTCCAGGTGCAATCGGCTCATTGAATATCTCCTTGTTCTTCAAGAATGACGTCACTGACCTCATAGCCGGGCAGAGCCCGCCGTGTCGCGGCAAGAAACTCGCCCGCCACGAAGCCTGCCCCAAATGGCGAAAACGGATTCACGGTGATGCCGGTGACCCGGATCCGGTTGTAGGCCAGCAGTCGACCGCCCAGTTTCTGCAAGTCCAGAACGGCGGCGTGATCAACAAACATCCGGGTGCCGTCGGCCACCACCACGTCAAGCTTGGTGTGGCGTGCGGCCAGCGTCAGCACCGCTTGCCACACCTTGTGTGCGACCGCACCGGCGAGGGCAACCAGGGTCGGCTCCGAGGCCGCGTATGCAAGCAGGGTGTTGGCCGCATTGAGCGTGGCAACCTCGGCTGCGAACAGCAACTCCCCGCGTCGGTTCCACCCACCGACACCGCCCCGCGCAAACACGTCGTGGCAGCGCTCCCGAACCTCAGGCGGTGCTGGTTCAATGTCCAGCAGCGCCAGGCGCTCTCGCGTCTTGCGAATCACATCGGCAGGACTGCCACCGAGCGCCGCGCCGGTGGCCAGGATCACGCCCTGGGCGATGGCTGGCGAGGCATGCTGGCTGCGCCCCAGCGCACCATCGAGCAGCACCAGGCTCGCCCCGCATTGCCGCATTTGGTCGATAAGCTTGCGCTGGTCGACGCCGCGTGAGGCCCCGGCGATCTCCATCAACGCGCTCTCGATCACCTTGACAATCACAATGTCGCCCATCGGGCTGGTGATGCCGGTAGTCTGTGCGAATTCGAATTTCCCGTCAAACCGATCCAGGCAGGCGCGCGCCGTGGCAACCCAGGTTCCGGGCCAGATCCGGATCGCTGGCTTGGGAATGCGGAACACTTCGTCGTGCTGTTCGCCGTCACGCCCGATCGAGGTGACGCCAACACCGACCTGGGTGGCTGCGGCATGTCGCAACAGGGCGTTGAGCGTCACAGTCTTGCCGGTGTTCTTGGTCATCCCCACGACGGCAAGTGATTGCAGGGCGTCGGCTTGAATGCGACTCCAGAGCCTGTTCTGGGCGGCGATGGCTTGCGGCTCGATCAAACGTAGAGTTCCTCGAACAATTGGCGCAGCCCGCGGCTCTCGCGCAGCAAGTCCAGCGCGTACTGGGCGTGTCCGCCGGCATAGCCGTTGCCGATGATCATGTCGACGTCCTTGCCGACACCTTCGGCACCGAGGGCGGCGGCGGTAAAGCTGGTGGCCATCGAGAAGAAGTAGATCGTCCCGCGCTGGCGCGTGCACAGGATGCTGCCCATCTCGGTGTTGGCGATGTTGACACAGTTGATCACCACGTCGGCCAGCCCGCCCTGCGTGATTTGCGCCACCGCCTGCAGCAGTGCCAGTGCGTCGGTGGCGTCGACTTGCAAGGCCTGGTCGACCCAGCCAAATTCCTTCATGCGCTGACATTCGGCCTGGAACGGCGATACACCAATGACGCACCCGGTCGGGCCAGCGCGCTTCTTGGCTTCATAGGTGCACAGCGTGCCGGACTTGCCGGCTCCACCGATGACCAGCACGGTATCACCCGCCCGCACCAGACGTGCCGTCTGCGCCGGGGCGCCAGCCACATCCAGAATGGCCAAGGCGGTGTTCTCGGCGATATCGGTCGGAAGCCTGCACCAGAGCCCGGTTTCGAACAGGATGGCGCGGCCGTCGATGTCGATCTGGTCCTTGTCCAGGTGGACCTGCCTGATCTTGTCGATGCGCAGGGGAGTCAGCGATAGCGAAACCAGGGTCGCAATCCTGTCGCCGGGTGCGAGATCAATCTTGCCAGCGAGCGCCGCGCCGATCGAAAGTACGCAGCCAATCAGCATGCCGCCTGAACCCGTCACCGGGTTGTGCTGCTTGCCGCGACGTGTCACGGTATCCTGGACGATCTCGGCCACCCGCGTCTCGCGCTTGTCGGCCTGTTGTTTGATCTGCGTGAAGCTCGCCGCGTCGATATTCAGACGCGACACGTCGATCAGGATTTCGTTGTCGCAAATCTCCATCGAGTTGTCGAGCTTCCATGCACCCTGGGGCAGCACCCCGTGCGGCTCCAGAACGCGATGTGTGCCGTAGGGCGAGCCGTGTCTTGTCATGGTTTCCTAGTTGCTTTGTGTGGGAAGGCTGAAGTCCTGGCCCAGACCCGGCATTTCCACCGTCATGCCTTTGTAGTTGCGGCATTTCACCGTCGTGCCGCTGCCATCCGGTCGGGCCTCCTCGCGCACGTAGCTCGGGATGATCGGTAGTTTACCCAGGCCCCCCATGCCGTCGACGATGAAAGTCGGTACCGCCGGTCCGCTGATCCAGCCGCGCAGGCCTTCGTACAGCTCAAGCATGCGCCGGTGCGGCACGATGAAATGATGCGCACCCTCGACCATGTCGGTCGAGTAGACGTAGTACGGGCGCACACCCATCTCAATGCTTTGCATGAACAGCTCGCGCATCACCTCGACGCTGTCGTTCACGCCCTTCAGACAGACGGTCTGCAGGCCCATCATGATGCCGGCCTTCTGGATCAGCTTGACGCGTTCGCGCAGCAGCGGCGTGATCTCCTTCGGGTGGTCGATATGGATGTTGATCATCTGCACCCGGTGCTTTTCCAGCATTGCACACAGTTCCGGCGTCACGCGCGTTGGCATTTGCACGACCATGCGCGAGCCGATGCGCAGAAAGCGTACGTGTGGGGCGCGGCGGCGCAACTCGCCAAGGATGTGGTCCAGGCGCTCGTCGGTGAAGGTCAGCGGGTCGCCACCGGAGAGCAGCACGTCCTCGATGTCCTGGTTGCCGGCGATGTAGTCAATGGAAGCCTCGATCTGGTCTTTGGCCACCGTGCCAGCGGGTTGCGAGACCATGCGCTTGCGCGTGCAGAACCGGCACAGGGTCGAGCAGGTGTTGCTCACCAGAAACAGCACACGGCGCGGATAGCGATGGACCACGCTGGTGCCCGCTATCGTGTCGCCTTCTTCACCTAGTTGGTCCAGCGAAGTCGCGAAGCCAGGCTTGCTCTCCTCGTGGTGCGAGGGCAGGTATTGCAGGCGGATCGGACAGTTCGGGTCATCGCGATCCATCAGCTTGACCATGGTCGGACTGATCGCAATGGCGAACTTGTTGTAAACCGTTTCGTTTACGTTCTCCAGATTGTTCAAAACGCCGGTCAACTCAGAGTGATGCGTATAGCGCCGGGCAAACTGCTTTTGCCAGGATTCCGACTCGGGGTCATAGGCATCGAGTTCCTCGCGCGTCAGCAGTTTCTTGTGCAGGTTGGAGTCGACTTGTTGCAGCATGTTGATTCCCAATTCTTACGAGATGGTGAAAGTGCGTCACCGGCCTGTGCTGCCGGTCATGAGGTGGTGAAAGAGGCAGCACTCAAGCAGTCTAGGCAGCTGCGCTGCCAGCATAAAGCTGCAAAATGATTGAATAGATTGGCCGATTTGCGCCACAATGCATACCATTAATACAAATTGCATGAAATGCCATGACCGCCACCCCGGATGCCCTGGATCATCAACTTATCGCGCTTCTCAAGGTCAACGCCCGCCTGCCCATGGTCCGGCTGGCCAAAGCGCTGGGGTGCGCGCGCAGCACGGTGCAATTGCGACTCAAGGCGCTCGAGGACGCCGGCTTGATTACGGGCTACACGGTGAGCGTGAGCAAGACCCGATCAAGCTCGGAAATTCGCGCCATGGTGCTGATCTCGATCGAGTCCAGGAATGAACCCGAGGTGGTGCGCGCCTTGGCCCGGCGTCACGAAATCACCAAGCTGTATTCGGTCAGCGGCCGCTACGACCTTTGCGCGTTGATCTCCACCGAATCGACGCATGAGCTCGACGCCGTCATCGACCGAATCCGCGTCATCAAGGGCGTCATCGACACCTTCTCGACGATTCTGCTGGCGACCAAGCTCGATCGCCCGGAGTGATTTCCCTGTCGTGCCCGGTGCGGCTATCGTGGCATCGTGTACTGGCCTTTCATGGCCTGCACATGGTGTTTCCACACGGCTTCATAGCGAGGCTCATCGACCACCGGTTTCTTGATCATCTTCAGGCACTGCGCCATTTGCGCTTCGCTGCTGCTGGGCTTTGAATACAGTTGCAGCGCGAACTTGGAAAAATCGCGCACCATGAAGTCGAAGATCTGGTCGATCAGCGCCTCATCCATGGCGTAGATCCTGGCATTCTCGAGGATCAGCTGGCCATACACGACCAGGGTGAACATCTCGCCGGCGGTGAGCAGGAAGTCGATGTCGCTCGCCTGCGCCTTGCTGGGCGGCGCCTTCACCGCCATTTCCTTGAACAGGGCGATCTGTTGCTTGAACACCGCGAGGTTGGGCAAGTCATAGCTGTTGTAGGCCGCCTGGTAGTCGTGGAACTGGATGCTGCCCAGTCCCTTGGTCGGACCCTGGTTGAACAGGAAGCCGTCGTCGGAACCCTCGTCGCGCCGCGGCACCTCGGGGTAGCTCTTGGGGTTGAAGAAGTAGTTGGCCATGAACTTGATGATCAAGGCCATGTTGACGTGGACCGTGCCCTCCAGCTTGGGCAGGCAGCGGATGTCGGCCGCGGCCATGGCAAAGAACGGTTCCTTCTCGAAGCCCTTGGCGGCAATCACGTCCCACAGCAGGTTGATGACGTCCTCACCCTGGGTGGTGACCTTCATCTTCACCATGGGGTTGAAAAGCAGGTAGCGGCGGTCTTCCAGGTTGGCCGTTTTCATGTAGTCGGCTGCGCGCAGGGCAAACAGCTTCATCGCCACCAGGCGCGTATAGGCGTCGGTGAAAAGCTGCCTGACGTGCGCAAAGTCTGTGACCGTCTTGCCGTAGAGGTGCCGGTTCGAGGCGTGGTCGATGGCTTCATAGAACGCATGGGTGCACATGCCGATGGACGCCCAGCCCAGGTTGTACTTGCCCACGTTGATGGTGTTGAGCGCGGCGTCCCAGGCATCGTCGCCGCGGTGCAGTACTTCGGCTTCGGTAAACGGATAGGCGTTGAGCCGGTATTCGGCGACATAGTTCTGGCTGTAGACCGTGTTCTTGACCAGTTCGTAATTCGGGTGCTGCGAGTTTGCGACAAAGAAGATGTACTCGCCCGTGTCTGCCATCCTGCCAAAGGTCGACACCATGGCGGCCTGGTTGGCGTTGCCGATGTAATATTTGCCGCCGCTGGCCTGGTAACTGCCGTCGGGCAGTCTGGTGACCACCATGTCGGTCGAGTAGATGTCCGCCCCATGTTCCTTTTCGGACAGGCCAAATGCGAATATTGCGCCCTCATCGAGCAGGGCCTTGGCCTTTGCCTGCACCGCCGCGTTGCGGCTCATCCAGATCGGGCCAATACCCAGTACCGAGACCTGGTAGGTGTACCAATAGCACAGGCCGAAGAAGCCGAGTACTTCGGCAAAACCGCAGACGCGCCAGCTGTCCCAGACGGCGTTTTCGCCGGGTTTGCCGTGTTTCGCAGGCGTCATCATCGATGCCAGGATGCCTTCGCTCTTGCAGAACTCAAGAAAGTCTGCATACCAGACCGCGCCGTTGTAATCTTCCTTGAGCCGGTCCAGCCCCTTCTTCTCGAAGAAGGCAATGGTCCTGGCCATGATGTCTCGTGAGCGCGGGTCGGGATAGGGGCGGTCGTTGTGACGTGGGTTGAGCAGAAACATGCGCTGATTCCTTGGTGATTTTCAGGGGCCGGGCCGGCAGCAATCCGCGGTGGCGGTGTTGCCCGCCAGTGTGCCATGAAGCCAAGGCTGCGATTGGGGGGCGTGGCCTAAAGCGGCGGCAAGTCTGTGCCGATAAGCCAGTGCGTCGCAACAATCAACGACAAATATATCACTATCAAAATAAAGTAAATTGGTGAGTAATTCAGTATTGATTGGTGAAACATAGTCAATACATCAACTGACAGGAGCCCGTCGTGCGCTTGCCCTTCCCGTACCGCCCGGAAACCGAAATCGTTGCCCATTGCCTGGCCGCGCTCAGTGGCTCGCTGGACTGGGCAGCCGCCGCCAGGATGGCAACGCCCTGGGTGCATGCGGTGCGCAAGCATCCGCCCCCGTTTTGGGCACTGGAGAGCCTGCTGCAGGAATACCCGATCTCCACCGCTGAAGGCCTGGCCCTGATGCGCCTGGCCGAGGCGCTGTTGCGCGTGCCCGATGCCGAGACTGCGATCGCGCTGACTGCCGATCAGCTCGGCCGCGCCGACTTTCACGGCGCTGGCGACAAGACCATGGCGCGCCTGTCAAGCACGGCGATTGCCATGAGCAAGAAGTTCTTGCCCGAGAGCGAGGCCTCCGGCGGATTGCTGGCCAAGCTTGGCGCGCGCTCGGTGGTAGCGGCCACGCTACGCGCCGTGCAGTTGCTCGGGCGCCAATTCGTGCTCGGTCAGACCATTGCCGAAGCCATGCAGGAAGCGGCTGCCGCCAAGAGAAGAAGCAACAACTTGCGCTACAGCTATGACATGCTGGGCGAGGGCGCACGCACCGAGGCCGACGCGGTCGAACATCTGGCAAGCTACCAATATGCTATTGAATCAATAGCTGCCAACGCAAGCAGGACGGGCGTTTGCGAGCAAAATGATGGTATTTCGATCAAGCTAAGCGCGCTGCATCCGCGCTACGAAGACGGGCAGATTGACCGGGTCATGGCCGAGCTGGTGCCGCGTGTCTGGGCTTTGTGCGAGCAGGCAGCGCGCGCCAACATCAACCTCACGATCGACTCCGAAGAAGTCGACCGGCTCGAGCTTTCGCTGTCGGTTTTCGAGGCGCTGCTGCAGCGCGTGGCGCAACAGTTCCCGCAGTGGGGCGGATTCGGCCTGGCGATGCAAACTTACCAGACCCGTGCTCCGGAGCAGATTGACTACGTCATCGCTCTGGCGCGCCAGCACCGGATTCGCCTGATGTGCCGGCTGGTCAAAGGCGCCTACTGGGACGCCGAAATCAAGCGTGCGCAGGAGTTGGGCCTGCCGCAGTACCCGGTGTTCACGCACAAGCACCATACCGACATCGCCTACCTGGCTTGCGCCAGTCGCCTGCTGGCTGCCCCGGACGCCATCTATCCGCAATTCGCCACCCACAACGCGGGCACCATCGCGGCCATTTTGCAAATGGCTGCCCGCAGCGGTGCGGCGTTTGAATTGCAGCGTCTGCACGGCATGGCCGAAGGTGTCTACCGCGAAGTGCTCAAGAACCCCTTGATTGCCTGCCGCGTCTATGCGCCGGTGGGTGCGCACAAGGACCTTCTGGCCTACCTGGTGCGCCGCTTGCTGGAGAACGGCGCCAATTCATCGTTCGTGCACCAGCTGGCCGATGAGTCGGTGGACCTGCACGAGTTGCTGATTTCGCCGTTGCGCCTGGAGGCTGGCTCGTCGCTGCCGCTGCCACCCGAACTGTTTGGCAGCGCGCGCAAAAACAGCGCCGGTCTGGACCTCAGTGTGGCGTCAATGCGCGAGCCGCTGCTCGCTGCCTACCATGGTCTGGCGCTGCCGACGGTGCCGCTCTTCGATGCCAAGTTGGCTGCCGGAGCCGTAAATACAGGCATCGACAGCTATAAAAAGTGGAGCAAAACCGATGTCGCTGAACGCGCCGCGGTGTTGCGCCGCGGTGCCGACGCACTGGAAGCACAACTGCCAGGCTTTTGTGCATTGCTGGTCAAAGAAGCGTTCAAGACCTGGGGCGATGCGGTCAGCGAAGTGCGCGAGGCGGTGGACTTCCTGCGCTATTACGCCAACGAGGCCGAGCGCGTCATGGCACCGATGTCGATGCCGGGCCCGACCGGTGAAACCAATGAACTGCGCCTGATTGGGCGCGGACCCTGGGTCTGTATCAGCCCGTGGAATTTTCCGCTGGCGATCTTCATCGGGCAAGTGGCCGCCGCGCTGGCCACCGGCAACACGGTGCTGGCCAAGCCGGCCGAGCAGACGCCGGCGGTGGCGCTCGAAGCGGTCAAATTGCTGCACGCTGCCGGTGTGCCCGAAGGGGCATTGCAATTGCTGCATGGCCCGGGCGAAACCGTGGGCGCGGCGCTGGTGGCCGCACCCGGTGTCGCCGGCGTGGTGTTCACCGGCTCGACCCAGGTGGCCAAGATCATCCATCGCGCGCTCGCTGCCAAGGACGGCCCGATCGTTCCGTTGATTGCCGAGACCGGTGGCATCAACGCCATGCTGGTCGACAGCACGGCCTTGCCCGAGCAGGTCAGCGACGCCGTGATGCAGTCGGCCTTCAGGAGTGCCGGCCAGCGCTGCTCGGCGCTGCGCCTGCTGTGCGTGCACGCCGAGATCGCTGATCAGGTCATCGCCATGATTCAGGGCGCGGCCAGGGAACTGGTCGCGGGCGACCCGGCCCTGCTCAGCACCGACCTGGGCCCGGTGATCGACAAGGATGCCTTCGATGCCATCCAGGCTCAGATCAAGCGCTTGCATTCAGAAGCTAAATGCCTCCTGAAGCCCGTGCAAAATGCGCAAGCAGCTACGATTTCAATAGCAAATCTGATATTGCCGCAGGCCTTTGAAGTCAACTCCATAGCCGACATGCGCCAGGAAATCTTCGGCCCGGTGCTGCACATCGTGCGCTGGAGCGGGGACCCGATGCAGGTGATAGATCAGATCAACGCCCTGGGTTATGGCCTGACCATCGGCATCCAGACCCGCATCGACAGCCGCGCGCAGGCGCTGGCGCGGCATGCGCACGTGGGCAATGTCTACATCAATCGCAACCAGATCGGTGCCGTGGTCGGCGTGCAGCCGTTCGGTGGCGAAGGCCTCTCGGGCACCGGCCCCAAAGCCGGTGGTCCGCATTACCTGTATCGCTTCTGCGCCGAGCAGACGATCACCGTCAACACCACGGCGGCAGGGGGCAATGCGGCGCTGTTGGGGGGGTGAGTCCGTGCGTAAGCGCTTCGGCAAGCCCCGACTGGACGCCCGGTACTGTCAGACCAGCGTCAGACAATTGGCATAAAAGCCGACAACCTTGTCGCCGCTCTCGGCTTGGTGCGCAGCATTCGTCTGCAGCGTGGCGGCGAGCGGACACACGATCAACAACAGGAGACGATATGAAAGTAAAGAAACTTGCGCTGGGTGTCGTGGTGGCTCTGGCTGCGCTGGGGGGGTCGGCCTGGGCCGACATTACGATTGGCGTGAGTGTCTCGGCGACGGGCCCGGCGGCCTCGCTGGGCATTCCGGAAAAGCAGACCTTTGCCCTGCTGCCGCCCACTCTCGGTGGCGAGAAGGTCAGGTACATCGTGCTCGATGACGCTACCGACACGAGCACGGCGGTGAAGAACGCGCGCAAGCTCGTCAGCGAGGACAAGGTCGATGCAATCATCGGGTCGACCGCAACACCAACCTCCAACGCGATTTTGGAAGTGGCGTTTGAGAGCAAGACGCCGCAGATCGCCATGGCGCCGTTTGCACCGGCGCCCGAGAAGGCGCCCTGGGTCTTCATCACGCCGCAGAACTTCAACCAGATGGCCATCGCCATTGCGGCCCACATGGCCGCCAACAACGTCAAGACGGTTGGCTTCATCGGTTATGCCGACGCTTACGGAGAACTCTGGCTGAAGGCCATGCAAAGCGCTGCCGAAGCCAAGGGCATCACGCTGTCAGCGGTGGAGCGATATCAGCGCAACGACACCAGCGTGGCCGGTCAGGCGCTCAAGTTGATCGCGGCCAAGCCGGACGCGATCCTGATCGCCGGCTCCGGTACACCCGCGGTGTTGCCGCAGTCCACATTGATCGAACGCGGCTACAAGGGCAAGTTCTACCAGACGCATGGCATTGCCAATCGCGACTTCCTGCGTGTTGGCGGCAAGAACGTCGAGGGCACCATCTTCCCGGTCGGGCCGATGCTGCTGGCCGAGCAGTTGCCCGACTCGCACCCGTCGAAAAAGCCGGCGCTGGAATACATCAAAGCCTACGAAGGCGCGCATGGTGCGAACAGCCGCTCGACCTTTGGTGGGCACGGTTGGGACGCCTATCTGCTACTGAATCGCGCCGTACCGGAAGCGTTGAAGAAGGCCAAGCCCGGTAGCGCCGAGTTCCGTCTTGCGCTGCGCGATGCGCTTGAGAACGTGACCGAACTTGCCGCCGTGCATGGTGTGTTCAATATGTCAGCGAAGGATCACAATGGCTTCGATGGCCGTGCCGCCATCATGGCCACTGTCGAGAACGGCGATTGGAAGCTCTTGAAATGAACCAGGCTGCCTTTGCGCCGCTGGACTTTGCCCGCCCTGAGGTGAGCGTCGAGCGACGCGACGCAGGCGTGGTCATCGTGCGTTCGGCGCAGCGCCTCGCACCCTATTCGCGTTGCGTTGGTGAGTGGCTGCTGCACTGGGCGCGGGAGACGCCGCAGGCGTGCTTTCTGGCCGAGAGGTGCGCCGGCGGATGGCGCGAGTTGTCGTATGGCGAGGCTCTGCTGCAGGTGCGCCAGGTCGGCAGCACCTTGCTGCAGCGCGGCCTGTCGGCACAGCGGCCGGTGGTGGTCCTCTCCGACAACGGCATCGACCACGCCGTCCTGTCGCTGGCCGCGCAGCATGTTGGCGTTGCGGTGGCACCGGTTTCGCCGGCCTATTCCCTGATGTCAAGTGATCACGCCAAGCTCAGGGGCATCATGGAGTTGCTGCAGCCCGGACTCGTCTATGTGGCCGATGGTGTTCGCTTCGCCGCCGCGCTGGCTGCGCTCGACCTCAAGGGCGTCGAGCTGGTGTGCAGCGCAAACCCACCGGCCGGGGTGACAGCGACAGGATTCGCCTCGCTTCTTGGCACGCTCGACGCCGGCGCTGTCGAGCGTGCGTTTGCTGCCGTGGGGCCCGACACCATCGCCAAATTCCTGCTGACCTCGGGCTCCACGGGCGAGCCCAAAGCGGTCATCAACACGCAACGCATGTTGTGCGCGAACCAGCAGGCGATTGCCCAGCTCTGGCCATTTCTGGCGACCACGCCACCGGTGGTCGTGGACTGGTTGCCATGGAATCACACCTTTGGTGCCAATCACAACTTCAACCTGGTGCTGAGAAACGGCGGCACCCTGTACATTGACGATGGCAAGCCGATGCCCGTCCTGGTTGAGAAGACCGTGGCCAACCTGCGCGAGATCGCCCCCACCATCTACTTCAATGTGCCACGGGGTTTTGACATGTTGCTGCCGGCTCTGGAGCAGGATCAGGCGCTGCGCAGGCAGTTCTTTTCGCGCCTGCAAATGATCTTCTACGCCGCCGCGGCCCTGCCGCAAAGCCTGTGGCAGCGGCTGGAAAAATTGTCCATCCAGGAGCGCGGTGAGCGTGTCGTCATGGTCTCGGCCTGGGGTTCGACCGAAACCGCGCCGATGGTGACCACCGTGCATTTCCCGATCGAGCGTGCCGGCGTGATCGGTTTGCCCGCGCCCGGATCAGAAATCAAGATGGTTCCCGCTGCCAACAAGATGGAGCTGCGTGTGCGCGGCCCCAATGTCACACCCGGCTACTGGAAGCGCGACGATCTGACGCGCGGCGCGTTCGACGAAGAGGGCTTCTACATGATCGGTGATGCCGGACGCTTCGCCGATCCGGACGCGCCGGTCAAGGGCCTGGTATTCGATGGTCGCATCGCCGAGGACTTCAAGCAGATGTCGGGCACCTGGGTGCACACCGGCAATCTGCGGGTTAGTGCCCTGAGTGAGTTGGCGCCGGTGGCCCAGGACATTGTGGTCACCGGGCACGACCTGGAAGAAATCGGCTTCTTGATTTTCCCCAACGTTGCTGCTTGCCGAGCCCTGTGCCCCGATCTTGACGCGCAGGTGTCGCTCGCGCAATTGCTGGCTGACGAGCGAGTGCTTGCCTGCGTGCGCGCCGGCTTGCAAAGACTCGCCGCCAAGGGCGGCGGCGCCTCGACCTTTGCCACGCGCGCGCTGCTGATGCAGGAAGCAGCTTCCATCGACGCTGGAGAAATCACCGACAAGGGGTACATCAATCAACGCGCGGTGCGCACGCGCCGTGCAGATCTGGTCCAGCGCCTGTACTCCAATGCGCCGGGCAGCGGCGTCATTACGCTGGGTTGACCGACCCCGCAATCTGCCCCAGGGTCTGCACAAACACGCTCAGAGGTTGCGCGCCCGAGATCAAGTGGCGGTCGTTGATGATGATGGCGGGCACCGAATGGATGCCAGCGTTCTGGTAACGTGCTTCGACCTCGCGGACTTCGGCGGCAAACTCGTCGCTGGCCAGAATCGCCGCAGCGCGCCCATCGTCGAGTCCGACTTCGCGGGCCAGACGTAGCAGGACTTCGTGCGAAGCCGGGTTCTCACCGTCGGTGAAGTAGGCGCGCAACAGCGCCTTCTTGAGCTGCTGCTGGTACCCCGCGCCTTCGAGTGCGGCCCAATGCAGCAGGCGATGAGCGTCGAACGTGTTGTAGATGCGATCGCGGCCCTGGGCTCGAAAAACAAAACCGACCTCCGCGCCGCGTTGCCGGATCACTTCACGGATCTGCGCCTGCTGTGCCGGTGTCGAGCCGTACTTTTGCGTCAGGTGTTCGGCCGTGTCCTGACCGGCATCGGGCATGTGCGGGTTGAGCTCAAAGGGTTGAAAATGCAGCTTGGCCGTCACGCCCTCAGGCAGTCGCGCGAGCGCCGCCTCGAGTGTGTTCAAACCGACGGCGCACCAGGGGCAGGCAATGTCCGAGACAAAGTCGATCTTCAGTTCGGTGCTCATGGCGACGGCTGCCTGAATCGCTAGAAGTGCTCGCCGCCGGTCCACATTTCCGGTGTAAACCGGATCGAACGGTTGCGCCCGCTTTCCTTGGCCTTGTACAGGGCAACATCGGCAAATTTGATGGCCTGCCAGAACATCTTGGTATCGGTCGGGAATTCGCTCACGCCCAGGCTGATGGTCTTTTGCAGGATGCCCTCGGGCAGCTTGAACTTGGCCTTCTCGACGTTTTGCCGGATCTTCTCGGCAACCGCAATCGACTCGCCTTCCTTGACATCGAGCAGGACCGCCAGAAACTCCTCACCGCCGAAGCGGATCAGCAGGTCGGCGGTGCGTATGCTCTTGCCGATAATGTTGGCGGTTTCCTTCAGAATCGCGTCGCCGGTGGTGTGTCCGTGCGTGTCGTTGACCTGCTTGAAATAGTCAATGTCACACATGATCAGAGCGGTGCACTTGCCCCGGCGCAGGGCCCCGGCGACCAGATTCTCTGCGTATTCCTGCAGGAAGCGGCGGTTGCGCAAACCGGTGAGCGAATCGTTCAGGGCCGAGTCGCGCAGGGTTCCCATCAGGCGCTTGGCCTCGATCACCGACTGTGATTCCTTGACGTACTGGCTGGCTTCGAGCACTTTTTTGTGGATGATATCGACGGCGTCGCGGTCGTCACCTGGTTTTTCGAACATGAACTGCACCACACCACCGGCATTGCCGCCCACCAGCATGGGCAGGCACACATGCTCGCGCTCGTGTCCGCGCGCAAACATCTTGCAGCGATCCGGGTAGGCCGTCGAGGAAATCGTGTGCGCGGTCTTTTTCGCCTTGCACAGGTTGCAGTTGTCGAGGATGGCGGCGTCGCAGGCAATGCCCTGCTCGGGTAGCAACTGCGGATAAACCGCCTTCATCTTGCTTCCTCCGGTGGGCACGTCGTAGATCATGTATTCATGGATCCCGACCTCCTGGAACACCTTGCCCAGACGCGAATACACGTCTTCGAGGCTGTCGTCTTCCTCGATCACGCGCTTGAACATCGTCATCTTGTGGATCGATTCCATCAGATGGTTGAACTCGGTCGACAAGACGCCGATGTCGTCCTTGGACGTGATCAGGATCTTGTTGGAGAGGTCCACATCACCCGTGCCCAGGGTATGAATCTGGTCGATGATCGAGCCCACCGGGTCGGCGATGGAATTGGCGATCCACTTGGTGAACAGCAATTGCAAGCCGGCAGCAAGCACCAGCACCGCCACGGCCAGGCCCAACGCGTAGCGCACCAGGGTGCCGATCCGTGCGTTGGTCGCGATGCTTAGCTTTGTGATGGAGTCGGACAGCCTGTCGGACGCGGCAATCGCTTCCGATACGGCAGTCCGAAGCTCGTCCAGATTGCCGACTGCGCCAGTGTCCGTGCGCTCGGCCAGGCTGTTGAAGCGTTGCGTGAGTGCGGCCATGGCCGAGACCAGTGCGCGTGCCTGCTCGCCCACCGATTCCTCACCCAGCCCGCCGAGGTCGAGCGCGCCCAGCGAGCCGTTGACCGCAGCGATGTGTCTCTTGGCAAGTTCGAAGCTGCGCGTCACACCAGTGGCCTCGGACGGGCCAGATAATTCATTGAGCTCGCCGCGCAGGGCGCGCAATTCCGTGTCGATGGTTTGAACCACATGACCCTGGGGCAGCAGGGTGCCCACGATCAAGGCGGACTTGCTATTGATGCTGAGCAAGGTACCCGCTGCGATCAGAAACAACACGGCGAACCAGAACAGGACGCCGCCAGAAAAGATTTTGAATTTCTTGCGGATCGGAAGGTCCACGAAGGTAATGGCTTTGATGAATCGCATAGTCAGGCTTGCCAGGACTTCTTGAATTGGTGACACACGCATTTGCCTCCTAGGGACCGCGGCCATCCTCCTGGCCGACTCGCGGGAGAATCATCATAGCCGACCCCGTGGACGCGCCCCTCAGATCGTCTGCAGCCTGAAGACGGGCAGGCGTTCGCCCACCTGCAGCCCGCGCGCGTTGACGATGGGACGCGCGCGCCAGGGTTCCAACTCGGCCCGTTGTGCATCGTCAAGCCAGCCCAACTGATCCAGCACCTCGACGCTGGCGGCGTACAGTGCCGGCTTGTTGGCATCGATGATCTTGATGGCGAAGGCCTCGCGGCGACTCTTGCTGCCGAGCACCTGCACGCCATCGGCGCCGATCTTGCTGACCCAGTCGCCGCGACCGGCACGCATGAACGCCAGATCGTTGCGGCCGCCGCCCGAGACCATGTCGGGGTGCGTCGTCATGGCCTCGCCCAGGGCGGCAAAGCTGGCGCCAAATTGCTCATCGCGGGCTCCGCTGGCCAGCCGGGCATAGCCGCGCGCCAGACGCGAAAGCGGCACGGCATAGTTCGGCGCCGAACAGCCGTCGATGCCCATCACCAGATCGTTCGCATTCATGCCCAGGACGCTGGCCACGTCGGCGCGGATCGCCTGTTGCAGCGGGTGCGTTGGCGTCAGGTAATCGTCCAGGCTGTGGCCGTGCTGCACGCAGTAGGCCAGAAAGCCGGCGTGCTTGCCGCTGCAGTTGTTGTGCCGCTCGTCGTAAACCAGACCCGGCGGTGGCGCGGTATCGAGCAAGCTGAACAGACCCGGCACATGGCAGCCGCAGCGCAGGGTCTTGTAGCTCAGGCCAGCCTTGTCGAGCATGCCCTGGACTTGCGCCACGTGTTGGTCTTCGCCGTTGTGGCTGGCGCACATCAGTGCCACTTGCTGTTGGCTGAAACCAAAATGCTCTGGCCCGCCGGTGCCCATGAAAGGCAGTGCCTGCAGCGCCTTGAGCGTTGAGCGTGTGAACGTGAGCCAGTGCGCGTCGCCGGCGCGCGCCAACAATGTTCCTGCGGCGTTGACGACCGCCACCGCGCCGAAGTGCAGGCACTCCAGGGTGTTTGCGCGATTGAGTTGAACGAGGGGTGTGAGATTCATTGCCATCTGTCCTGGTGCTATTGTCGCCGCGACTTCCAACGAACATATTTCATCATCAGGCGCTCCAGCATCGGCGTTGCGGCGTGCGCTTCACCCGGTTCGTCCGGCGCGTGCGCGGCACCTGCGGCCAGATCGAGTTCGCCGCCGCCGGGCGCGTACATGGCGGAAAAAATGTCGAGCACGCGGCGTTTGACCATACCGCGCAGCGGTACGTGCGAGAGCATGCCGTAGGTGGCGGCCGACCCCTTCTGCGCCAGCTCCGGATCGGCGCGTACCGCGGCGACTGCTTCGCGCAAGTCAGCCAGATAGGTCGGGACCACGGCCAGATGCTGCGCGGTGACCATGGCGTGCAGGCCATCGGGGTTTTGCAGCCGGTTCACGTTCCAGCCCTTGGCGTCCATCTGGTCGCCCACGGCGTAGATATTCACCTGCGGATCACTCGCGCCGTAGGCCAGCAACGGGCCTTGCGGCGTGGCCAGTAGTTTCAGACCATCGATCTGCCCGATGCCCGCACACAATTGGTCGACCGCTTCGGAGGTACGTGCGGCGAGCTCACGATAGCCCGCCTCGCCAAAATACTGCAAGGTCGCCCAGGCTGCGGCGTAGGCACCGCCCGGACGCGTGCCCAGCAGCGCGGGCGAGGCAAAGACACCGCCCGACCAGTCCTGTTGGACGAACATCTGGTGCCTGAGGTAGTCCATGCTGCGGTAGGTGATGGTCGACGCGCCCTTGGTGGCGAAGCCGTACTTGTGCAAATCCGCCGAGATGGATGTGACGCCGCGCACGCGGTAATCCCAACGCGGCAGCGCGCGGCCGTTCATCTCCATGAACGGCAGAATGAAGCCGCCCACGCAGGCGTCAACATGCAGCGGCACGCCACGTCTGTGCGCGATCTCCCCCATCGCCTCAATCGGGTCAATGGTGCCGTGCGGGTATTCGGGTGCCGAGCCCAGAATCATCACCGTATGACTGTTGATCAGCGCTTCGAGTTGAGTCACATCGGCGCGCAGCTCGGCGTTGAGCGGCAACAGGCGGATCTTCACGCCAAAGTATTCCGAGGCCTTGAACCACGCGACGTGGGCCGTGCTCGGGATGATCATCTCGGGCTTTTTCACGCGGCGCGTCGCCGCTGCCAGGTCACGGTAGGTCTTGACCGCCAGCAGGCAGCTCTCGGTGCCACCGGAGGTCATGACACCACAAGTCTGCGCCGGGCCGTGCAGCAAGGCGGCGGTGATGGCGATGATGTCATTTTCGAAACGCTTGAGGCTCTTGAACGCGCTCGGGTTCAAGCCATTGGCTCCGGCAAACGCCTGATACGCCTGCGCCTGGAACTGTTCCAAGTCTTCGTCGAGGTAGTAGCTCAGGCTCCAGCTGCGACCCTCCTTGAAGCGCGGATCGCCGCTGGCAAAGCCCTTGAGTTGCTCAATGATTTGTGCGGCCTCGCGCCCGCTCGAAGGTAGAGGTGTGCTCATGGCCGCAGTTCCGCGCCGCCGCGCTCGCGCATGCGCCAGCCGAGCACGCCCATGCCCACGCAGGCCAGCGCCGCCACCGCAACAATGGCCAGCAAGGCATGATCAAAATTGCCGCTGGCCGCGACGATCGCGCCAGGCACCACGCTGCCGACGACGCCGCCAAGCACCAGACTGATGCCGTTGTAGGTGCCGGTGGCAGCGCCCACCTCGGTGTCGGCGGCGAGCCTTTGCACGGTGGCGTGCTCCTGCGCCTGAAACGCGCTCTGAAAGAAAACCGCCAGCGCGAACAGCGCCACCATGGCTATCAGCGATTGCGCGGAAATGGCCTGGTACAGCACCGCAGCGGCGAGCAGAAAACCGGCGCTTGAGAGCAATACGCGAGCGCGCAGCCTGTCGCCGAGCCAGGCCAGCACCAGCGTTCCGACGATGCCGGCGCTGAAAACCAGCGTCAGCGGCCAGCCCAGAGCGGCAAAGTCAATGCCCTTGGCGCGCACAAAATAGGTCGGCAGCCAGCCCAGAATACCAAAGCCGCAAAAAGCATTCAGCACACCGCAAAACACGTACAGCCAATAGTCAGGATTCTTGCGGAACCCGCCGCGCGAGCGCCCGGTCGCTGGTGCATGGCGTTGGCCCTCGGGCACAAACAGCAACACCAGCGGCAAGGCGAGGGCGAGACCAGTGACGCCAATGATCACGAACGCCGAGCGCCAGCCGAAGGCGCTGATCAGCGGCACCGTGATCAGCGAGCCGATGGCAGTGGCGATGATCAGGCCGACATTCCAGGTGGCGTTGGCACGGGAGCGCACCTCGCTCGGGAAATGCCGTGCCGTGATCACCCCCATCATCGGGACATGCACCGATTCGGCCAGACCAAGCAGCAGACGCAGGCCAACGAGTATCGCCAGCGAGCCGCCCAGCGGCCCCATCGCCATACTGACCACCGAGAAGCCGACGATGACGACGACAAGGCTGCGTTTGGCGCCAAAGCGTTCGGCCAGGCCAGCGAGCAGCACCTGTGCCAGTCCGTAGCTCAGGAAGAATGCGCCCAGCAGATACTGACCATATTCGCCGAGTTGCTGGTCGCTCCAGTGCAACTCGCTGGCCATCTGTGGCAGGGCGAAGGAAATCGCGTTGCGATCCAGGTAATGGATGATGAAGGTCAGCGCGAAAATCAGCGGAATGTGCCAGGGCAGCTTTTGTCGCAAAATCATCCCATGACTGTAATCCGATCTCCCCTGCAAGCCCAGATCGTGCGCTGGCAGGCGCAAACCGGCGACACGGTGCAGGCCGGTGACGTGCTGGTGATTCTCGAAGCCATGAAGATGGAGCACGAGGTTTGTGCCGAACACGCCGGGCGCCTTGGCGAGCAGTTCTTTGCCGACGGTGCCGTCGTCGACGAAGGTGATTTGCTATCAAATCTGGAGCTGCTCACGCAGGTGCCACAAGCGTTACAGGCCGATTTGGCATCAAATTCGGCGCCGGCTGCGGTGCTCGCCTCGCCCGCTGTGGGGAGTGGCCTGCGCGCGGACCTGCAGCGAGTGCTCGATCGCCACCTGCCCATACTCGATGCCAGCCGTGCCGATGTGGTCGCCAAGCGTCACGCCCAGGGTCAGCGCATGGCGCGCGAGAACATTGCCCAGTTGTGCGACGCCGACACCTTCATCGAGTACGGTGCACTGGCCGTGGCCGCGCAAAGCAGGCGCCGCTCGGAACAAGACCTGATCCAGAACACACCGGCTGATGGCATGGTCACCGGCATGGGCAGCATCAACCAGGCGCTGTTCGGACCCGAGCGCAGCCGCGCCGTGGTGCTGGCCTACGACGCCACCGTTCTGGCGGGCACGCAGGGCATGCGCAACCACCAGAAGACCGATCGCATGCTGGGCATCGCCTTGCAGCAAAAGCTTCCGGTCGTGTTGTTTGCCGAGGGCGGCGGGGGGCGTCCGGGCGATGTGGACATGCCCATCGTCGCTGGCCTGCACGTCACTACCTTTGCCAGCTTTGCGCGCCTCAACGGCCAGGTGCCGGTGCTGGGCATCGTGGCCGGGCGCTGCTTTGCCGGCAACGCCGCGCTGCTGGGTTGCTGCGACGTGATCATTGCCACGCAAGCCAGCAACATCGGCATGGGCGGCCCGGCCATGGTCGAAGGCGGCGGCCTGGGCGTCTTCAAGCCCGAGCAGATTGGCCCAAGCAGCGTGCAGCACGGCAACGGCGTGATTGATATTCTGGTCGCCGACGAGATCGCTGCCGTGGCCGCGGCCAAGCACTACTTGTCGTTCTTTCAGGGTTGCGTGCCGGACTGGCGGGCACCGGAGCCAAAGGCGCTGCGCGACGTGGTGCCGGAAAACCGCTTGCGGGTCTACGACACGCACGCCGCCATGAGCGGCATCGCCGACGCGGGCAGTTTGCTCGAACTGCGTAGCGGCTTTGGCAAGGGCATCCACACGGCGCTGGCGCGCATCGAGGGTCGGCCAATTGGTCTGCTGGCGAACAACCCGCTGCATCTGGGCGGCGCCATCGATGCCGATTCGGCCGACAAGGCCGCGCGCTTCATGCAGCTGTGCAATGCGCATGGTCTGCCGCTGGTGAGTCTGGTGGATACGCCTGGCTTCATGGTCGGACCCGAGATCGAAACCAAGGCACAGGTGCGTCACGTGAGCCGCATGTTTGTCGCTGCCGCGCACTTGCGTGTGCCGTATTTGAGCGTGGTGCTGCGCAAGGGCTACGGTCTGGGCGCGATGGCGATGACCGCGGGCGGCTTTCACTCCCCGCTGTTCACCGTGGCCTGGCCTTCGGCCGAGTTCGGCGCCATGGGCCTGGAAGGCGCGGTGCGCCTGGGTTTTCGCAAAGAGCTTGAAGCCGTTGCTGAGGGCGCGCAGCGCGAGGCCCTGTACCAGCAGTTGGTGGCACAACAGTACGACAAGGGCAGCGCCATCCACATGGCCGCCACGCTGGAGATCGACGCCGTGATCGACCCGGCGCAAACGCGCGAATGGCTGCTGCGCGGCTTGCAGACGCAGCGCGAGTTGGCACCAGCGATTGGGCTGGCGATTGACGCCTGGTAGCGTGGCATCCCGTCACCGCGAGGGCCGCAGACCGTGGCAGCCCATGGCGCCATGGGTACATAATCGCTCTGAAAGCACCTATGCCAATTGGTACCGGTCTGACCTGAGGCGAAAACGACATGAACGAAATTGTTTTTATCGTTGAACAAGCCCCCGAGGGCGGTTTGACGGCGCGCGCGTTGGGCGCGTCCATCTTCACCGAATCTGACACCGAAGCTGAACTGCGTGTCGCGGTTCAAGACGCAGTGCATTGTCACTTCGACGAAGGCACGTCCCCCAAAGTGATTCGCCTGCATTTTGTTCGAGAAGAGTTGCTGCCGGCGTAGCGTCGACCATGAGGTTAGCTCGTGATTTGACCGGCGCACAGTTGGTACGCGCGTTGGGCAAGCTGGGCTATGTGCCTACGCGGCAAACGGGTAGTCATGTGCGTTTGACCTGTGAGTCGCCAGCGCAGCATCACGTCACTATTCCGCTGCATGATCCGTTGCGCGTTGGCACCTTGGCCGCCATTTTGGCAGCCGTTGCCGAAGCCCATGGTTTGGCGCGGGATGAATTGCTACAGCGTTTGTTTGGTTGACACAGAGGCGATGACCAGTGTCGGGGCCAGGCGCCTGCGTCGCGTAGGACGCCCCTGGACTGCCGTGAATTTCGATTCCATAATGCAATCCTGTCACACAGGGGCTTGCGATGGATCGGACCGAGCGCTTCTACAAGATCAAGGAGCTGCTGCGCCAGCACAAGGTTGCCAGCTTTGCCACCTTGCAGGCAGCGCTTGAAGTCTCGCGCTCCACGCTCAAGCGCGACCTGAATTACCTCAGCACGAGGTTGCACAACCCCATCGCCTACAGCCGCGAGCTCGGCGGTTACCGCATCGAAAAAACCGACGACGCCACTGGCAGCGCACACGAGTTGCCGGGGCTGTGGTTCTCGGCCACTGAAATTCACGCCCTGCTGACCATGCAGCAATTGTTGTCGGGTCTCGATGCAACCGGTTTGCTTGGCGATCACATCGCCCCGCTAATGGATCGCCTCAATGCACTGCTGGGCGACAAAGAAGACGCCGATGCCGCCCAACTGCGCCGCCGCGTGCGCATCATCGGCCTGGCGCAGCGCAGCGTGACACAGCGCCACTTTGAGCGCGTGGCCACCGCCCTGGCACAACGCAAGCGGCTGCACATTGCCTACGCTGCCCGTGGTACGGGGGAGACGACCACACGAGAGGTCTCGCCACTGCGCCTCGTGCATTACCGCGACAACTGGTATCTGGACGCCTGGTGCCACTTGCGCAAAGGCCTGCGCAACTTTGCCCTGGATGCCATCGTCGAAGTGCAGCTAGTGGACGCCACGGCACGCGCGGTCAGCGATGCCAAACTCGATGCGACCTTCGGCCCCGGTTACGGGATATTCTCGGGAGGCAGCGTGCGCTGGGCACACTTGCGCTTCACGCCCGAGCGCGCCCGCTGGGTGGCGCAGGAGCAATGGCACCCACGACAAAAGGGTGTGGCGCAAGCTGACGGCAGCTATCTGCTACGTATCCCCTACACCGACCACCGTGAACTCATGATGGACATCCTCAAACACGGCTCGCACTGCGAGGTGCTGGGGCCGGCAAGCCTACGCGACGTCGTGGCGCAGGAGGTGAAGAAGATGGCAAAGAAATATTCTTGAGGGACTGGAAGAGGGTCATCTGGTGAGCCTCAATGCAGTCATACTTCGCCTAATTCGAAACATTGATTCTTCAGCATATGAGCACATACCCAGTTCAATTTGAGATAGCAGGTCCCAACGCAATGTTTGCACGTCCCGATACTGGTGCCGCGCCAATTTCGTACTCTGTGCCCACTTGGTCTGCTTGCAAGGCAATGTTTGAGTCGGTAGCACGCGGTTTCTTTGTCGGCGGTAAGCGGCCCACCGCATTTTTCTGTCCAACCAAAGTTCAGATATTGCGGCCAATTCGATTCGAAAAATACGTTTTCAACTATCGTGGGCCGCTCAGGAAGCCTTCCGAGATTGACCCGGCAAGTGGGGGTGGAAACTCCTATCAGTTAAGCGCGACGATTCTGGTCGATGTTTGCTACCGTGTATTCGGGGAGTGTATGCCTATTCCAAATGACACAGCAAGTCCGGTAAATGCCGCACATGCCCTGCAAGATATGTTTAATCGCCGACTCAGTCGGGGCTACTCCAAGTATGCGGCGTGCCTTGGTTGGAAGGAGTTCTTGCCCACCTACTTTGGTAATTTCCGTCAAGATTGCTTATACCTCGCGGACGCTCCGGCAAAACAAAACGATATTGATCTATGGATTCCGGGGCTCTTGCATTCAGTTTGGGATGCGCCTGCAAATGGCACTTACCGCCCAGCCTTTCGGGAAGTAAGAGTCACCAAGGGTGAACTGACGTTTAGCAGGCCGGCGATTCAGGGGGGGAAACTGGTCTTCCCGATCGCCTCACTGAGCCGCGATCATGCTGCTTGAGGCCTATCACATCCTGAAGAATCGGATTGGCCAAGGTCAATCAGACAGTTCAGCGCATGAGAGTTTCTCAACTAATATTTCCAAAGCATTTCGAACTTGGAGACTGATACTGAATTCAGACGGATCGATACATGGAATCGATCCAATGGGCGATGCAGATGCCGCAGGCTACTGGTCGCTAGTCAAAGGGACAAGTGCAAAAGAAAAGCGCTTTCCAGCCTTGCGGCCGAAAACGCCTTTGGTCTTACTGGACGTGGAAGATGAGCGATGGGATGAACTTGAGAAAGCCTCAAGAAAAGAAAACATAGTCGAGGTAAAAGCGCTTTTTCTTCGAATCCTCCGTGAGTCGTCCAAGGGTTCCTTTGACTTAACAGACGGATGGAGTTTGAAAGCTGCGCCCATCTTGAACTGGCGGGCTAGCGAAGACGCTGAATCGCTTGCATATTTAAAAAATTGCGTCATTGCTTTCGCTCGGTTTTGCGGCAGAGACGAAAAACTGAATTGGGAATATGCAACAAATGCGCTAATAGAAAATCACGACTCGAACAATGAGATGCAAACTATCCCGCAAACGCCCGGTGATGCGATTGCTGCCAAATTGATTGCCCATTTTGTTGGGTTGACTGAGCGCACTGAACATATCGATCAAATAGAGACAATTGCAGCATCGCTCCTTGGTGTGCGCAAGAAGGAAGCTGGAAAACTGGTAATAAAGATCAACACACAGTTTTGCGTTGATCTTCATTTGCCAAGTGAACTGGGCAAGTCCATCTACACGCCACGCATGGCAAAGATGGTTCTGAGTTACCTTGGTGCAACGACCAGTGAGGATGGTGTCTCGGGCGTTTGTGCAATTTCTGGAAATGTTGGGCCATTGCTGAAATCAAATTTGCCTCCGTGGGTGTCTCCCCTCTTTCAAACACCCCCATATTCGAAGTTCAATGCCGCTCCGTGCAACCAGCGCTACGGAAAATTTGATCTTGACGCATTAGACATTTCTGCTGATCTTGCGCGCCAATTGGTGGGTGCCTTGGGGCCAAAGGGAATGACCGCACCAAACTTGGAGCGGAAAACCTGGGTAAAACTGCGTAACGGAAAATTCAAGAGGCAGCCGGGCAAGAAGCCAATGCCGCTTTCGGACCTGATGTTGGCCTACCCATCGTTTGATGTCGAAGACCTCGTTACGGTAGATGTTTTCGTTCAGCCTCGGCTTGATGACGATCCCGCAGCCGAAGATCAAGCGAAGGAATTTGTTGATTGTGCAGAACGACTGTTGCGCGGCTTGAAAGAGAAGTCGAGTACCGAGTCAAGCGAACTAGGCTATATGCATGTCACGCTGGTGCAAAAGCTAAACAAAGGTCAGGTTGAAGTTGCCCCCATCCCACGGACGGGTATTGGCTTGATTCTCAAGCGGATGATGGCACGGGCGCAGGGTTTTCCACGGCGGCGGTCGGCGCTTGTGACGAACCGGCCGACGCGGTGGGAAACCCGTGTTCAAGGGGCGATGCTGGTACGTGGTGTTTCCTTTCAAAGTTGATGGGCGACAAATAGTCCAGCGCCGAGTGACGCCGGCGTGGGTTGTACCAACCCTCGATCCAGATGAACAAGGCGGTGCGTGCTTGTGCCTGGCTCTTCCAGGATCGACGGTTGATGAGTTCGCATTCGAGACTGGCAAAGAAGCTCTCGGCCATGGCGTTGTCGTAGGCGTCGCCCACGGTGCCCATGGAAGGGCGCACGCCCATTTCGCGGCAACGACCTCCAAAGGCGATGCTGGTGTATTGGCTGCCCTGGTCGGAGTGATGGATCACCGAATCGGGCCTTCTTGTGTACAGCGCCATGTTCAGCGCTGCCAGCACCAGATCGGTGGTCATGCGCTCGCCCATCGACCAGCCCACTACTTTGCGACTGAAGGCATCGATCACGACCGCCAAGTACAGGAACCCTGTCCAGGTCGGAATGTAGGTCATGTCGGCGACCCACAATTGGTCGGGACCCTGAGTACTGAACTGACGATTGACCAGATCCGGTGCGGGGCGCTGGCGCCTATCGCGCTCGGTGGTAACCGTGAAGCCGCGCCTGCGGCTGACACCCCGAATGCAGGCTTGGCGCATCAGGCGGGCCACACGTTTGCGGCTGACCCGTTGGCCCGCGTCTTGCAGCTCGGCACGAATGCGCGGCATGCCGTAGGTCTCGTCCGAATCCTTGTGCGCCTTTCGTATCGCCTCGGTCAGGACCAAGTTGGCCATGGCTCGGACGCTCGGAGCTCGGCATTGCCAGTCGTAGTACCCGCTGTGCGAGACCTTCAGAGCCCTGCACATCGCACGCACGCTCAGCGTATTGTTGAGGTTGGCCTGGTTCACGCTCACGAGTTTGTAGACGGTGTGAACGTCTTCTCGCTTTTGCCGGCAAACCAGGCCGTAGCCTTTGCCAAGATGTCGCGCTCCTGCTGGACTTGGCGGAGTTGGCGGCGCAAGCGAACCAGTTCCTCGCGTTCGGCGCTGCTCAGGCCTTCCTTGCCTGGTATGGGTTTGCCACGATCACGCGCATCCTGCGCAATCCAATTGGCGATGCTCTGGGCGCTCGGGCCAAACTCACGCGAGAGTTCGGCCGGCGTCCTGCCAGCGTGTGCCAACTCGATGATCTGTTGACGAAACTGCGCCAGATATGGCGGCTTTGATTTTGGCATTTCGGACTCCTTCCTCGATAACGATAAGGTGTCCGTGAAATGGGGTCAACTTCAACTTCAGATAGCAAGTTCACTGAGGAGGTGGCAGCGCACTTGCAGCGCGCACCCTACAAGGGAAAGATTCGTCACAAGTCCCTTTATCTTGCGTTTGCTTTTCTGGATATGGTGGGACTGCTGGACACCATGAAGCACCGGGAAATCTTGGACCTGGTCAATGACGCGGGAATCGATGGTCATGCCAACCGAATCGACGACGTCAAGAACCTGTCTAGGCGTCTCAAAGAATATCGCGCCTTCCAACAGCGTGGATCGGTTTTGTCCACCCCCTAAAAACCTTTTTCACGGTGTCGCCCAAACGGGCCGACATGCATAACTTCGGTATCCATTCCAGGTAGTCGTCTTGACATGCTGGTATGGATCAAGGAAGTTTTCATGTCACGCAAATTGTCCCAAGTTGCCAGCGCTGCTCGCGCTAGCTGCAACCCTAAACCAGCCGCCCCGGATTCGACAGCGGAGCGCGCAGCGCCCGCGCTCGAATCGGGGGCGGAAGGTATCTCAGGTGCGCCGCCTAGTAACACAGCACCCTATAACTGCAATTTCACCTATCAACCCTTGAGGTGGGGCATTGACAGCCTGTACCTGTCCTATCCGGGCGAACTCTCTGCTGATTCCGAATGCGAGTTGCGCGCCCTCAAGGAGATCGCCCAGGGGCCGGAGTACGAAGCTGCCAAAGCCCAGATTGAACTCTGCGGCCACTTCTTTGAAGTCAAGGACAAAAGCTCTGGCCTGTTTGCCTTCACCCTAGTCGATGACGCCTTCATGATCCGCCTGTCCTCGGGCAAGTCAAAGAAACTTCCCATGGCTTACGTCCAGGTGTCCAGTCGGATTTTGAGTCACAAAAAAGTAGAAAAAATAGAAAGTGAATTGAGGGACATCCTGGCGGCATTGGGTGATGTTTACTCTCCCAAGGTCTCTCGGGTCGATCTGTTCCTTGACTTCGCCTGCGACGTTGATATGGAGGGCTGGCGACGCAATGCCTGGGTCACTCGGGCCAAGGGTGTTGCTCAGTACGCCGAAGACAAAACATTCACCGGCTGGACCATTGGTGCCAAAGGTACCTTAATGGCACGCCTCTATCAAAAGGTCATTGAGTGCAAGAAGTCGGGTAAGGAATACCTGCTTGACCTCTGGGCCCTGGCTGGCTGGAATGGTGTGTTGCCGGTCTGGCGCCTGGAATTTCAATTCAAGCGTGAAGTCCTCGACCAGCTCGACCTCAACACGGTTCCTGATGTCCTGGAACATCTGGGCGGCTTGTGGAGTTATGCCACGACCGACTGGCTGAGGCTTTGTCTTCCCAATCCGGACGATGAAACCCGCTCACGCTGGCCGATACACCCGCTCTGGCTGGCCTTGTCGACGGTGGACTGGGATACACCAGGCGGGCCAATGTTGCGCGGTTACAGGCCCTATAGGGCACCTTCTTTGGAGTACCTCGGAACACGACTGGCCTCCCTGTTCGCTTCCGTCGGTGCCGTTGCTGGTATTTCAGATTTCGACCTGGCTGTGGCTGAAGCCAAGAAGCAGGCAATTGACGCCATCGCTCTCAAGAACGCCTTGAGCGGTATCAGCGTCGATCAGCTCTTCCTGGAACAGGTCCAAGGCCGTACGCGCGAATACAACTTGCGTATGAACCCCGAGCCACCAGAGCCGAAGGCACCGTTCGTTCGCAACGAATACGAGCGGCAATCAAGGGGCTATTGACGTGGATGAAGTCGGTCTGCCTTTGCCTCCTGTTCGTTGTCTGTCCAAGGAACAAGCTGCGGTCTATCTCGGTATCGGGGTCACGCTGTTTGATCAACTGGAAGTGCCAGAAATCCGCTTCGGTCGGCGTCGGGTCTTTGACCGGCTTGACTTGGACGTCTGGCTCGACGAACATAAGGGTGAGCGAAGACGGGCCGGAAAGGAGAGTTTATGGCCCGAAATGAAGGGATCTATCGGAGGCCCGATTCCGGCAACTGGTGGATCAATGCAACGCTCCCCAACGGCAAGAGAGTACGCCAAAGCGCTGGGACTGAGATCAGAGAAGACGCCGAAGCCTATCTAGCGAAGTTAAAGCTCGATGCGTATCGTGAAGCCTTCTTTGGCATCAAGCCGCAACGCAGTTGGCAAGAGGCCGTTGTCCGGTATCTCGAATTGAAACGGGGTTTGCGAAGTTATTCGGATGTGAGGCGGATATGCCGCACGCTTGATCCTTACCTGGGATCGATGATGCTCAACCAGATCACGGGGGATGTCATCTGGTCGATCATCCAGGGCGAGACCAAGCGGGGCAATAAACCCGCCACGGTGAATCGAACGCTCTCGACCATGCGCGCCTTGCTGAGAATGGCGCGTGATGAATGGCAGTGGATCGATAGCTTGCCGAAGATTCGCATGCTCGGTGGTGAAGTCGAGCGGGACCGCTGGTTGACGCGTGAAGAGGCGGAACGTTTGATCCGCGTCTGTCCGCCACATCTGGCAGCCCTGGTACGGTATGCCCTGGCAACGGGCTGTCGTGCATCCGAGATAACGGGCTTGGAGTGGAACCGAGTGGACCTGGATCGTAGGACTGCCTGGTTAAACCATACCAAGAATGGAACGCCCAGGGGAGTGCCGTTAAATGAAGATGCGATAGAAGTGTTGAGAGAGCAGATTGGCAAGAGCCTGACGCATTGTTTTACCTATGAAGGCAAACCGATACGCTGGCAAATTACCAACACTGCATGGCATACCGCGTTAGCGGCCGCTGGCATCAAGGACTTTCGGTTTCACGATCTGCGCCATACCTGGGCATCGTGGCATCGTCAGGCGGGAACGTCTTGCGATGAACTCAAAGACCTCGGAGGCTGGAAGTCGCGCATCATGGTTGATCGGTATGCCAAGTTTTCGACGGAAAACCTGTTGTCTGCGGCGTCTCGAATTGAGCGCGGAGGGGGAGGGCGAAACGTGGTTGAATTGTCACGTTTTCGTCACGTTTAGAAAGACGAAGGGCCTGCAATTGCTTGCAAGCCCTTGATTTCTATGGCTCCTCGACCTGGGCTCGAACCAGGGACCTACGGATTAACAGCTTCGGCTGTTTGAAAATAGTTCTTTAGAAACAATACCTTGCAGCGCTCGCCCTTGTTGACGGGTTGCGTCACGCAGTCTCAATTCGTTGATTTCTAGTGGGTATTAGCTACGTTTCCGCTACGTCGAAGTACAGCCGTCTTGGTCACTAATTTGGGTCTCGCGTTTGAAGTGAGTCTCTGAAAACTGCTATCGGATTGGATTCGGACTTGATTTGAGCATCCATGAATGGAAGGTTCGGAGTCTTCTAATTGAATGACATCCGCACTGTTACATTCCCCATATGGAACATCTTGCCAAAGTCAACGTACCCCTGTATCTCCGAAACAAGCGTGCAGCTAAAGACAACCGCCGCAAGCACCGCGCGTGGCGAGCACAGCAGCGGAGCGAGAAAGAGGAAGCTGCGGTTAACGCCGAGTTTGGGGATCAATCCAAGATTCTGTTGATGATGGGTGATGGGTGCGCACCCGCCTCATCACTGGCCGATGTTCGCAAGGGTCGTGTTCGCTTTGTTGCCCCTGAAGTTTTCTCCATGATGGACAACCCCGGTGAGACTATTGCTGCCCTTGCTGACTTTGCAAAGAAGCTGTCGATTCCCAGAGTTCGCTCAGTTCGAATCGACCTGAACAAAGTCAAGGTTTACGACCTTGCCGCCAACGCGCTGCTTGACGTTTTAGTCGATGAAGTGAAGGTTAAAGCAAAGCAGACTCACAGGAAGATCCACTGGCGCGGTAGTTATCCAGCAGACAATGATCAGCGTCGTTTAGTGCGGTCTCTTGGTGTGATCAAGTTTCTTGAGGTTTCCCACGAATACACTTCGCAGGAGGAAGCCGCACTTGTTGAGGCATTTCATGCTCGAGCAAAGCACTACGTTAGAGCGGTGCGTGCCAACGAGACCGACAAGAAGTCGCGGGTCACGCAACGATTCGCAGATCACATCAATAAGTGTCTCAGCCACATTCGCCGGGAACTTCGACCGAGTGCAAGAAAGAAGCTGTGTGATTACGTGGGTGAAATTCTCGATAACGCTGAAGAACACGCCGGGATGTTTGACTGGACTATTCAAGGTTACCTTGATACGAGCACGACAGACCACATATGTGAAATAGTCGTTTTTAATTTTGGCAAAACAATAGCTGACAGTCTGATGGCTCTGCCCACCGATAGCTATACGCGGAGAAAAGTTGAGCCCTATCTTGATGCTCATTCACACAAGGGTATTTTTTCGACTGGCTGGAAAATCGACGATCTGCTTACGTTGATCGCCCTTCAGGGCAGTGTGAGCTCCAAGAACCTCAGTGACTCGGATACACGCGGCAATGGCACAGTTGATTTGATCGCTTTCTTTCAAAAGGTTACAAACGAATGTCGGACAAAACCAGATTCAAAAACAGACGCCAGGATGACTTTGGTCTCGGGTTCAACAACCATACTATTTGACGGGACGTACGAAATGAGGCTGGAAGATGGACCTGGCATCATTGCGCTCAATTCAGAGAACGACC
>JAKANU010000124.1 GCA_021812315.1 Pseudomonadota bacterium | reverse complement strand
CATGAGCACGCGCTGTCGCTGCACGCACAGGTCGAGCGCCGTCTGACCCGTGAACATGCTTTTGCGATGCCCGCTGTAGCCGGTCCAACAGGTCACTTCGCCTGGGCGGAACTGCAGGTCTTGGTTGAGTTTGCGCAACAGCATTCCAGGGTAGGACTTCTCCCTGTGCTGCGGCTGCGCGCGCTTGCATAGGTCTTCCGCGAAATCGCTCGCCCGGCGGACCTTCACACGCGTCTCGGTATCGCGCATGAAGCCGCGAAAGTCGAAGTCGTCCGGTATCACCTGGGCCATGTGAGAGCCCCTTCTGTGTCGGTCATGTGGATGTCGTCGCCGACCGGTACAGCGGTGATGACCCGCTGCGCCTGAGCGGCCTGGCATGCACGCGCGACGGCTTGCACACGCTCTGCGTCGTCGCCGCAAACCTGCACCGTCAGCCCGATAACGCAGCGCAAGTCCAACCGCTGCGCAGCCTCTCCACGTTCGACGACAAGACGAGCGTGCACCGGCCGCTGGAACGCCCATTCCCGGTCGGCCGCCCAATCGCGCCACAACCAAGCCGGTAGAGCGCGGTCAACATCGATGGTCACGCTGGCCGGCAGTTGACCCCGAAGGCGCATCGCAACCAGCGGCTCCTGCCCGCGCATTACAGCCCCTCCCCGTAGATGTCGGCCGGATCACGTATCGGCTTCGCCGCAGCCTTGAGGGGAAACACACCGGACCACCCGCTGGCGATGGATGCCTGCAGCACACGACCGGGGTCGTGCCCTTGCTCCCGCAACTTCGCCAGTTCGCGCAGGATCACAGCCTGAGCCGCGTCGGTGAACGGCGCTCGTTTGCCCTTGGCCTTGCGCATCGCAACGAAGTCGCCCCACTCCGCAGCCGGAACCCATGGCGGCAAAGGCGGCCTCGACAAGGGCCCACTGCCCCCGCAAGGGGGTAGGGGGTTTGAATCAGGAATCAGGAATCCGGAATCAGCACGGCTAGACCCCCTTGGCAAGTCGCTTTTTGGGGTGTTTTTCCGAGGCTTGTCTGAGGCTTGAGGCGGGTCGCATGAACCCAAAGCCTCGGCTTCTTCGCCATTGCATGGTGGCAAAGCCTCAGGCTTTACGTACTTGCCATCGGCATCAAGCCTCAGGCTTGGGGGTGGTGGCAACGTGCTTGGTTGCTCCCGATGGTGAGGGTTCTGATGCTTGGCAAAGGCCAGAATCTGGATCAGCGCCACCCCATCAACGGTGTAACGCGCCACCATCCCCCACGTCTCAAGCTGAACCAGAAGAGGCTCGACCTCGATGCTGTCGAACGGGAAGAGTTCGCCTTTGATCTTCTTCGGCCGGTCCTCCAGCCGGCCGTCGCGGTCAGCCATCATCGGCAGCAATGCGAAGCACAGGCGCGCCCACACATCGCACTCTGCAAGGTCTTCGTTCTTGCAGAAACCGGGCTTGATGTTGCGTGCCCTCACTAGATGTTCTCCTGGCGCAGTGGTGCCGGTAGGGCGCTCATGGTTAGGTTGCCTCCTGCTCCAACACGTCTAACAGCGACGGCGTAGCCATCTCAAGTTCGGCGGCGCGAAGGTAGTGCAATTGGTCTGCGAAGTAGCCTGCGTTCAACTCGCTGCCGCGGCTGCGGCGACCGAGATTGATCGCTCGCACGCCAACTGTGCCCAGGCCGTGGAACGGGTCATAGACCACTTCGCCAGGCATGCTCCAGCGCTCTATCGCGCGGTCCACGATGTCGAACTGCAAAGGGCAGTTCTTGACGATGCAGCCCTCGGCGGTGAAGCTCGCATCCTCTTCCACGCGCAGGCACCACGTCTCCAACTCGCCGGCGGCGTCAGCGCCACGGACCTTCTTCCACGCACCGTCATCAAGGATGAACGGCGCCTTGCGGCGCGAACCATTTGCGTCGAATGACAGCACCCACTCTTGCCGAGTCTTGACCTCGCGACCGTCAATGGTCGCGGTACCGGCCGGGCGGCCGGCACGCAGGCTGGCAACCGAACCATGCACGCGCTGCGCCAGCATGGCCACGCCAAGCAGCAATGCTCTGGACACGCTGGTCGCCACCCATGTCCCGCGATCCGCTACGAGGTGACCATCGCCAGACAGATAGCCATCCAGCAGCGCGCAAGCCTTCTCCACAGGAAGGCTCAGCAGGTCGGCCGGCACCTGCTTCTCCCCTGCGCCAGCGCCGCAACGTTCAAGCGCGGCCACCATCAGGGGGCGCAGACCCTTGAGCCGGACCTGCACGGCAGTGCGCACCGCGCGTGTACCGGCATGCTCGCCAGCCATTTGCTCGAACTCTGGCAGTTTGTCCGGCCCGACACTCACATGGAAGTCGCCGCGGACGCCGACGTGCCCGTCCGCCAGCCAGCGCCCCAGAATCCAGCACTCACGGGCGGTCAAAGCGCTGTCCTCGACAGAGGGCAGTTTCAAGATGACGTAGCCACACACCGAATCGACAGCGCGCACCCATCCGGGCCGAGCGCGCTCTGCGCCGTCGCGCGACCGCGCCCAGTTCGACGTGCGAGCCCATACCTTGTGCTCAGGCGTCAGCGCCAGCGCCGCCACACCTTGCGCTCGCAAATTGACCACGGGACGCACGCCCGTATTTGCGACGACTTGCACGGCACGCCAGCGACCCTCGTGCGTGAGCACAAGATCGCCCACCACCACATCCTGAATCGGCACGAAGCCGCGGCGGGTCAGAACGAGCGAACCGCTGGCCAAGCAAACGTGTTGCTCCACGTTGCGCCGCGACTGCTCGCCGTTGAGGGTGCGCATGCGATTCACGTCCGTCCAGACCCACGGATCCGGGCTGCCCGGCTGCAGGCAGGCGAACTTCTTCGGCAGCGCACCGCGTTTCTCCAACTGCTCGCCGATGGCGACGTGGCGCTCGTAGTCGTACACGTTGCGCAGGCTGTCGTCGGTGAAAAACTTCGCGAGCTTGCCGGGGCCCATGGCGGCCATCTCGTCGGCGGTCAGCAGGCGGTTGCCACTAGAGCGCCAGTAGGAGTGCGCGTCTATCTGCCAGCGCGCCAGGCTGTAGTCGGCCTTCGCGTGCACCACCGGATCGTCGGCGTAGCCGCGCGACATGTCGCTCTGCGGCTTGAAGAACACCAGCAGGTATTCGGAGCAGCCGAAGCCCATCTTCGTGCCGTCCTTGCACATCTCGGTGTAGCTCAGGCGATAGGTCTGGTTGTTCTCCCGCACCACGTCGGTGGTGATCGTGGCAACGCCAAGTTTGTGGAAGCCGTGCTTGCGCAGGTGCATGGCCGCTTCCTCGTGGAAGTAGTCCATGCTTGGTCGGCCCAGGCCTGTCACGTTGCCGAACAGAACGCGGTCTTTGACGTGGATGGCCGCGATGCGGCCCGGCTTGAGGATGCGGAACAGTTCCGGCGTCAGGAAGTCCATCTGCTGCCAGAAGTGCTGATTGCCTTCGGTGTGGCCGAAGTCGTTGTAGCTGGCGCAGTATTCGTAGTGGTTTCCGAACGGGATCGAGGTCACGATCAGGTCCACGCTGTTGTCGGCCTGCTCGCGCGCCTCCAGCACAGCATCGTTGTGCGCCACCTGGAAGCGCTCGCCGGCGACCACGCGACGCTCCACGCCGATGGTTCTGGCCAGCGCGTCCTGCATCGACAGGCGGTCCAGGCCGTAGTCGCGCACCAGCCGCGCCATGCGCATCTGCTGTTCATCGTGGCGGCGCCACTTCGCCAGGATTTCATCCTTCACGCAGCGCTCAGCCTCGGTGTGGATGAAGTCGATGCGAACGCGCCCGGTCTGCCCGAATCGGTAGACGCGGTGCACGGCCTGGATCAGGTCGTTGAACTTGTAGCCGATGCCCGCGAAGATTTCGCGGTGGCAGTGCCTCTGAAAGTTGCAGCCGCTGCCGGCGATGATGGGCTTGGTGGATAGGATGCGGTGCTTTCCGTCGCTGAAGGCGACGATGCGGTCCTCGCGCTCGTCCAGGTCCTGGCTGCCCCACACGCTCACCGCCTCGGGCAGCGCCTGCTGGATTGCGCGGCGCTCGTCCTCCAGGTCGTGCCAGACGATGAAGTGATCGTCGGGCGCCTCGTCCACCAGTTCACGCACCTTGGCCACGCGGGCCGGCATGCCGCGGCGCTTCTCGGCGGCGGCGGCCGACAGGCCCATGGCCAGGTCGGGGATCAGCAGGCCCTGGCCGTTGTCCTCGGATCCGGCGGCGGCGTAGTCGCTCGGGATCTCGTGCCAGCGGATGTCGATCTCCGGCAACACATAGCCATCGTCATCGTGCCCGAGGTCGCTCGGCTTTGTGACGAACACAGCCCAACTCGCCACCCAAAGCCAAAACTGCTCGGCCATGTGCGGGTACAGCGTCAGGTTGCCCGCCTTCTCGGAGTCGCGCTGGAAGAAGCGCGTCAGTGCTTGGCCGGTGTCCATCACGCCCAGGTAGCCGGCGTAGTGGATCAGTTCCTTGTAGCGATTGGGGTCCGGCGTGGCCGTGAAGACGGACTTGAACTCGACGGGCGCGAAGGCCGGCAGGAACTCCTGATAGGTCTTGCTGCCGAAGCTGCGCAGGATGCTCGCCTCGTCCAGGCCTGTCGCGCGGAACCGAGACGGCGTGATGTTGCCCTCGCGCACCGCCTCATAGTTCGTGAGGTAGATGGTCGCAGGATCGTCGATTTCGCTGTCGCGGCGGATGAAGCGCAAGTTCACGGCGTACTGGCCGGTGAAGCGCTGCGCGGCCTCGCGCATGAACTCGTGCCGTACACCGAGCGGCGCCACGATGAGCCGGTGCGCGTCGGGGAACCGCGCACCGATGATCCGCAGATACTCCAGGTTGGTGGCGGTCTTGTGCAGGCCGAAGCTGGCGAAGCAGGCGCGGCTGCCGCCCTTGACCATCCAGCGCACGATGTCCCGCGTGTGCGGCTTCAGCGCCGGGTTGATCTGGTCCAGCGGTACGTCGAAGCCGGCGGCCGGCGCCAGCTTTATCTTGTCGCGCAAGAACTGCAGGTAGGCATCGCTCATGCCGCCCTCCGAAGCGCCTGGCACTCGCCAGCGGGGCCCGCGGCGGCGGGTTGCCCGGCGCCCATAGGTCCGCCGACCGGGCTGGCATTGGCGGGAGACACGCGGTCCGTAGCGTCGGGCCTTGCGGCCCCTGCCCTCAAAACGTGTTGCGTGCCCCGCCCTTCGGGTATTCCTTCCGAACGTGCTGTCACCACATCCTCCACAGCGCCCACACAAGCCATGCGCACATCGACGGCATGGCGCCGAACACGATGTAGTTCAGGCCGTTCACCATCACGTCCAGCATGCTGTCGCCGGAGTCTTGGTTCATCCATATCGCCAGGCCGAAGCCGGCGATGGTGACGAGAGCGGGCAATAGCCACCAGCCGATGGTCATGCAGACCTCCGTTCGAGTTCAGCCACTCGTGCGCGAGCAGCGGCGAGTTCCGCGGCCACCGAACTGCGCAGCACGACATCGCAACCCATCTGTTCGGCCAGCCACTGCAACGGTGCAAGCGAGCGGGTCTCGCGCATGAAGGCAACCATCCGCTTGGCCCATGCCTGCCCCACGGCGCGCATGAACTTCGAGAAGTAGCCAGCGCTCATGTTGCAGGCCCGCGCGATTTCCTGATCGTCACGCCCGTCATGGCGAGCCGCCTCGTTCAGCGCTCCGCAGAAGGAGCACTGCGCAATCACGCTGGCAGGCAGCACCTGCAGGTCGGATACGGCGCCGAGCATCGCGAGCGCGGCCTGAGACACCATCCGGTTTCCTGCGCTATCCACCGGTTTCCACTCGGCGGCGGCGAGACTTTGAGCCATGACGACCACACCCATCAGCGGCTCACCCGGCCGCGCAGTAGAGGTTGAGGGAGCCGACCTCGCCCACCTGGCTGAACTGCCCAGGTACTGCGCGGACGAGGCCGGCTGTCTGTGAAGCACATGAAGAACGCCGACGCGCTGTATGCGGCCCGCAAGATGCGGGAGCTGCTGCAGCATGTGGCGCGGCTGTGCGAAATCGATGCTCAGGAACTGATGGCGCGCTCGGCATTGGCCGCCGCAGAAGCCGAGGAACTGCTGAGGCTGTGCAATGAACTGCGCCGTTGAAGAAGGGCCCCGCTGCCCCACCGCTCGACCGAAGGCCACACCTGGGGCCGGTTGGAGGGAGGGTTGGAACAAGCGAAAAGAGCAAGCCGGCGGTACTGCCGGGGCAGCGGGGAGAAAAGTTGCCGAGTCCGCAGGACCTTTCCACAGGAGCGCCCTCGCCCACGCGAACGTGGACGGTGGTGCGTTGTGCGGGCTCGGCGAACACGGTCAGACCAGTAAGCGATACGCGACGACACGGAACGCAAGAGGTGTTGTGCACGAGTGCACCCAACCGCCGAACGTATCAGCGCGACCTTTTCTCCAAGCACCATCGCCATATTCGATCTCGACGGCATCGGCTTCGAGGCCGGGGGGGATGCCATTTCCTTCATGCTTGATCCAGCAGCCTTCGCGGAGAAATAGGTACGAAGTGAACTGGTCGTCGCTGTCCGCCACGCAATGCTCAACGTCCGGCATCGGATCAACGTGCGATGGCTTCACCTGCCGGCAGTCCGCCTCGGTGATGCGGTCGAACACGATGCACCCGTCTCTGCGCTGCGTCACAACCAGTTCGTTGTTGCCGTTGAACGCCGCGATGTCGGCCGCTTTCTGCTCGGCGGCGGTGTACGTTTTGTCCTGCTCGACCTTCGCGCCCAGTTTGAGCGGGATGTCGTTGATGGCGAGAAAGTCGCGCATGGGTGCTCCTTCAGGTGGATCAGGCGGTGGCCGGCTGCTCGCGCTCCCAGGCGCGGCGCCGAGGTGTCGGGTGTTGCTGCACGAGCGGCTGCAGCTGCTCGTGCGTCAGAAAGCCCAGAGCGGCCTCTTCGTCGTAGTCCTCGGCCGGCAACTCGCTGCGGCGCAGGAGTTCGCCTATGGGCAATGGGGGACGGTTGAGGAACATGGACTACTCGCGCCGATCCGTCGAGCGACGGTGCGGGTGGATGTACTGGCCCTCGGTTGCGGGGTCACGGCGGTCGCCGGCGGCTTCAGCGTGAGAAGCGTCAGTCGTGCTGCGGTCGGGTGTGGGAGTGGTGTGGTCGCCCGCAGCAGCATCGCCTGTCTTATGTTGAACGGTCAGCCCATCGACCAGCGCTTTCAGCTTGAGCGCGTCATCTGCGCCGATGGGAATGCTGCCGTTCTCCCACTTCGAAAGGCGAGGCTGCGGAATGCCGGTGCGGCGCGAGATCTCAGACTGCGACAGCCCAACGGACCGCAACTGCTTGATCAGGTCGATGGTCGTGCTCATACGTGAGCATCTTATGCCATCTCACATAGTCATGCAATCAGAACTTGATGCCCAAGAACATTATTCTTTGCGGCATAGTGTCGGGATGGAGCCAAGAGAGTTGCTTAGGGCGCTGATGTCACGCGCCGGCGATAACCCAAACTCACTGGCCGCCGCTATCAGAGACCCTTCAAAGCAGGGGCAAATATGGCGATTCCTACAGGGCCAGACGAAAGAGCCACGCGCTACGACGCTGGACCCGATCGCCGCGCGCTATGGCGTCCCAGTCGAGGCCTTCCGCAGTTGGGATGCGGCGTCCAGAGTGGCCGAAGAGTTGGGGCTGCTCGATGGTGGCTCAGTGCCTTCCAAGGAGGAAGCGGTACCCATGAAGAATCAAGCCGCAGAACTGACCGCCGTTCAGGTGGTCCTGCTAGCGCTCATCAACAGCCACAGCGACAAGGGCGCCCTGCTCGCCGCCTTCGATGGCATCGTTTCAGGCATTCAGCACGCAAGCGAAAACGCTGGTGGGCTGCCGGAGGCAACGCGGGTGGCGCTGCAACGGTTCCGGACGCAGATTGCTGGGCAACTTGGCTGAAGAAGATCAGCCACTCCACGCTGATTTCTGTACTGTTCATCTGTCCAGCCTAACAGGCATGTTCTGCTTACGCGAGGTGAAAGTGACAGAACTCACAGCGCATTTCCGCAATTTTTTCATGCGAATGTGTGTTGCTGCTGGTTCAACCAGAGTCACGGTGAGAC
>JAKANU010000123.1 GCA_021812315.1 Pseudomonadota bacterium | reverse complement strand
ACCGCCGACACCCTGCTCAAGCGCATGGGTGTGGACGACCCGCAGGCGGCCGATTTTCTGCGCACCGATGCGGCTGCGCGCCAACTGTTGCTCGGACGCGGTGGGCGAAATGTCACGGTCGAGACCAATGCGAAGCACGGCTTGCAGCAACTCAAGGCACATTGGAGTCCGGGCAGGGACGGGAATTTCAAGCGTCTGGTCGTGACCAGGACCCCGCGCGGTTTTGAGGCCTTGTTGGATCTGGCGCCACTGACGGTCACGACCCGATTGGCCAGCGGCACGATCGAATCGTCGCTGTTCGCTGCCGCCGATGATGCCGGGATTTCCGACGCTGTCTCGACTCAACTCGCCGAAATCTTTTCGGGCGACATCGATTTTCACCGCGCGTTGCGCAAGGGAGACCGCTTTTCCGTCGTCTATGAGACCCTTGAAGCTGACGGCGACGTGCTACGCACCGGGCGCGTGCTAAGCGCTGAATTCGTCAACAAGGGCAAGACGTTCCAGGCCATGTGGTTCGAGGAACCACTCACCGCACAGGCCGTGGCCGGCAGCGGCCCGGTTGGCGCTGAGGCCCAGCCCAAAGGTGGCTATTACACGCTCGATGGTCAGAGTCTGCGCCGGGCATTCCTGGCTTCGCCGCTGGCATTCTCCCGTGTGACCAGTGGCTTCAAGATGCGCTTTCACCCGATCCTGCAGGAGATGCGCGCCCACCAGGGTGTGGATTACGCCGCACCCACCGGCACACCCGTGCGTAGCGTCGGTGACGGTGTGGTGACGTTTGCGGGTCGGCAAAACGGCTACGGCAACATTATCATCATCGGGCACCGAAACGGCTACCGTACGGTCTACGCACACCTCAGCCGCATCAACGTGCGCCAGGGCGCCCGCGTGAGTCAGGGCCAGTCGATCGGTGCGGTCGGGGCCACAGGCTGGGCGACCGGCCCGCATTTGCACTTCGAGTACCGTGTCAACGGCGTCTTTCGCGACCCGCAGACCATTGTCAGCCAGAGCGAATCCACGCCAGTGCCGGTCGCGGCGCGCAGCGCATTCGACAGCTTGGCCTCGCAAAACCGTGTGGCGCTGGCGGCCGCAGCCGCGCTGGTGCCGGGCGGCACTGATTGACCCAGGGGCGCGCCGGGGCGCAGCGCCGTGTCAGAGCTCTTTATCGGTTTGATGTCCGGCACCTCGCTGGACGGTGTCGACGGCGTCCTGGCTGACTTTGCCGACGACGGGGTCCGCGTTCTGGCACACAGCAGCGCGGCGTTTGCGCCGGATCTCGAGCGGGAATTGCGGGCTCTCAACAGCCCCGGGAACAACGAATTGCACCGCGGCGCGCTCGCCGCCAACGCGTTGGTGCGCGTCTACGCCAACGTGGTGGCGGACCTGCTGAAGAAGTCAGCGATTGAGCCAACGGCCGTCCGCGCCATCGGGGCGCACGGCCAGACCGTTCGTCACCAGCCCGGAGCATTCGACGGCACGGGTTACAGCCTGCAACTGAACAATCCGGCCCTTCTTGCGGAGCTGACCGGCATGGATGTGATCGCTGACTTTCGCAGCCGCGACCTGGCGGCGGGCGGTCAGGGCGCGCCGCTGGTCCCGGCCTTCCATAAGGCCATCTTCGGCGTGGCCGGCAGCATCGTGGCGGTCCTGAATATTGGCGGGATATCGAATCTTTCCATTCTTGGCCCGGGAGCCGACGACGTGTTGGGACTGGACTGCGGTCCCGGCAACGTGTTGATGGATGCCTGGTGTCAGTTGCACCAACACCGCGCCTTCGATGAAGATGGCGCATGGGCCGGAGGCGGGCAAGTGCAGCAGAACCTGCTTGAGGGCTTGCTGAGCGAACCCTTCTTCGCGCTGAACGCACCAAAGAGCACCGGGCGCGACTTGTTCAATCCGCGGTGGCTGGCGCAAAAGCTCGCACAAGCGGCGCCGATGGCACCCGTGGATATTCAAGCAACATTAGCCGAACTAACCGCCAGAGCTTGTGCAGCCTGTGTGGAACGCTATGGTATCAGTAGCAAGAAACTGATTGTCTGCGGTGGCGGCGCATTCAACAGCCACCTGATGCGTCGGCTGGCTGCAGCTCTGCCATGGCTGGACGTTGGCTCTTCTGAAAACCACGGCCTGCCTCCGCTGCAGGTCGAAGCCGCGGCTTTTGCCTGGCTGGCCCGCAAGAGCATGCTGGGTCAAGAAATTCACCTGGAGAATGTGACCGGCGCACGCGGCGCACGCCCGATTGGCGCTCTCTACTGGGCCTGATGGGGGCCACGCGGCCCTTCAGCCCGGACTCAGGAAAAGCTCGAGCCGCAACCACAGGTGGTGGTGGCGTTTGGATTCTTGATGACAAACTGTGCACCCTGCAGGTCTTCCTTGTAATCGATCTCGGCACCCACCAGATACTGGTAACTCATGGCGTCGATCAGCAGGGAAACCCCATTCTTGGTCATGGTGGTGTCGTCATCGTTGACGACTTCATCGAAGGTGAACCCGTACTGAAAGCCGGAACAGCCTCCGCCCTGAACAAAAACACGCAGTTTCAGGTCCGGGTTGCCCTCTTCGGCGATCAGATCGGCCACCTTGGCCGCAGCGCTGTCAGTAAAGATGATCGGGCTCGGCATTTCAGTCTGGACATTGTCTGCGACGGCGCTCATGGCTTGACTCCACAAAAATTGAATAAACTGATACTACAGCAATCCGCTCGGGAATTGCACTAGGCGTTGTTTGCCGCCAATTTGAGTGTGGGCTTTTCCTCTGTGTCGGCGAGTGGACACAGTCGTCCGGCAATGATGGCACCGTGGTGCATCTCCAGCGCCTTGTAGTGAACGTCACCATCAATACGCGCTTTGGGCTGCAACTCAAGCATCACCGCTGCATATACCGGGCCAAGGACGGCACCGTTGATGATCACATGGTCGGCGCGAATTTCCCCGGTCAGCCTGGCCGTTTCCGAGATCACCAGAATACTGGGCTGAGCGGCATTGGCGGTGACGGTTCCGTTGACGGCGCCATCGATGCGAAGACCGTCGGAAAAAATCAGATCGCCGTCAATCCGGCTGCCCTGCGCGATCAGGCTTCGGATCGGGGGTTGCTTCTTCTTGTTAAACATGTCCGTCGCTTCCTTTACGTAAATTGCGCATCAACCAATCTTGAGTTTGATTGACTGCACGGCCTTGGTCAAAGTTCCCTCGAGTACCCTGGCAGTCACAGCCTTGACCAGGGTCTGCGGCGGCACCTGGAAAACGCCCTCAACCCGCCCATACTGCTTGAGTTTGAGAGCCAGCGCCCCTCCTGGCAAAACGGCGTTCCAGGGCCTGCCGTCCTGCAAGCCGCTAAATGCAAGCTCGAGCGTGCCAGTGAATTCGGGTGCGTTCTTGCGCGCCTGAATGACCAGCACCTGCCATTTTATTTCGCGCCCGTCATGTAGTTCCGCCTGCAACGCGCGAATCGCCAGACCATCGACTCCCGCAGCCGGGATCAACTTTTCGAAAAAGCCCAGATCATCGCGCAGACTCTGAATCTCCGCCTCAAGTTGCCGATTCTGGCTCGCCAGTCGATCCTGTGCAACCCTTTCCGAAGTTATCAGCGTTTGCGACGTATTGGCGATCGACTGCGCCTGGTCGCGCTCGGTCTTGAGCGAAACCACCTGCGAGCGCAGCAAAGCGAGCTCAGTACGCGCGTGTTGCAACTCGTCCTTGGTATCGTGGTCCAGACCGGCAATGTCCTTGCCGAACTCAAACGCCCACAACCCGATGGCCGCGCAAAAGCCAAACACAATGGCCACCAGTGCCCAGCGAAACGGCCACGGCAGGGCGCTGCGCACCGACATGCGCGGGGCACTGACGGTGAGGCGGCGCAGGAACAGACGCAGTCGCATGGGGCAATGAGTCTAGCAGTCGTGGACCCGAAGCCCCGCCCATGCGAGCCCAGCCACCTTGCGGCAACTGGCGGCACGGCCGGCTTCTGTCGAACTCAGCGCTTGCTGAACTGCTTGCGACGACGCGCGCCGTGCAGTCCGACCTTTTTGCGCTCGACCTCGCGCGCATCGCGCGTCACAAAACCCGCCTTGCTCAGTTCGGCCTTGAGTGATGCGTCGTAATCCATCAGCGCGCGGGTAATGCCGTGACGCACCGCGCCGGCCTGGCCGGACTCGCCCCCACCTGCCACGTTGACCATGATGTCGAACGTTTGCGCGTGGTTGGTCAGCATCAGAGGCTGCTTGCAAATCATGATCGAGGTTTGGCGACCAAAGAACTTTTCGATGTCCTTGCCATTCACGATGATCTGGCCAGAACCCTTCTTCAGAAACACGCGAGCGACGCTGGACTTGCGCCGGCCGGTGCCATTGTTCCATTCACCAATCATTTCGAGGCTCCTTGGATTTCCAACACTTTGGGTTGCTGGGCAGTGTGCGGGTGCTCGGCACCGCCGTACACCTTGAGCTTCTTGATCATGGCGTAGCCCAGGGGGCCCTTGGGCAGCATGCCCTTGACGGCCTTTTCCAGGGCGCGCCCCGGATGCCGCGCTTGCATGTCGCGGAAGTTGGTCGCCGTGATACCACCTGGATAGCCGGAATGACGGTAGTAAATCTTGTCCAGCGACTTGGCGCCGGTAACACGCAGCTGCGCTGCATTGATGACGACAATGAAGTCGCCGGTATCGACGTGAGGCGTGTAAATGGCCTTGTGTTTGCCGCGCAAACGGAGAGCAACTTCGCTGGCTACTCGTCCGAGGACCTTGTCGGTCGCGTCAATCACAAACCACTCGTGCACCACCTCAGCGGGTTTTGCGCTGAAAGTTGACATGAGATGACTCTTTTCAAGAGGGTTTGGCGGGCTCTTTTCCACGGTCGGCGTTCCTCTGACGGGAATCTCTTAGGTGGGCAATAAACTTCGCCGCGGAGCCGCAAAGGCGCTGCGAAGCCGGTCATTATATGGGACTTCGCCCCGGTCGTCATCAGCTTTCGCGGCTGCCGGCATCGGCGTTACAACCAGAAACATTGATCTTCGTCAGACAGGCACAAGGAATCAGGCGCTACGCTCGAGCGTGCGCGGTTATTGGTGCGCGACGCGCCGGCCGCCCCATTGCGGCCATCCAAAAAAATAATGTGAGGGGACACAATTGCCACGACGCCTCTTCTCGCGGGTCTCACGATGAGTGAACCCGTGCGCCTGAACGCCAGGGTTTATCGAGTCCATGTCGAGGGCATGAATCCGACGGAGAGCAAAATATTTGCGGGCATGATTCATCTTGCCGAGCGCAATGGCACGGTCTTTCAGATTGAACCGGTTCTTGAGCAATCCGACATCTTCATCTTCGATGGGTCCAATGCCCAGGCAATTGAATTCGAAAGATCGCACCCCCAGTTGACACAGCGCGCCATCTGGATCAACCCGCCCTCGCATCTGCAATCGCCCCGGCAAATCAGCCGCCCGTTTCGCTGGTCGGCCCTGCTCGCCATGATGGAGCAAATCGTCAGTGCAACTCCCTCTGCGGCGGTCGCCCAGCAGGGCCAACCGCCCGAGGCATCCGGGTTTGAGCGCCTGTGCGCGGTGACTGAACAGGCACTTCGCAAGCACATCGGCATTGCCGCCGGCTTTGTGATCGAGGACGTGCGCGCCGAAAGGTCCCGCCTTGGGGGCGGGACCACGACCCTGAGCATCGAAGCATTTCTCGACATTCTCAGGCCACAGCTGCCGACAAGTGTCGATGCCGGCGCCGTGATCCGTGAAATTTCAGCGGCGGCGCGCCTGAGCGGGCCGGCCTAGCCTGCCAATTTCAAGTGTTTGAACCCATGGAGAACAAGAAATGAAGTCAACAACATCAATCAAGTCTCGACTGGTCAACGGCATGATGCTCATCGTGCTATTTTTTCTTGTGCAGGCCGGGCTGGTCTGGTATGCCACCAGCAACGCCAAGAGCACGGTGGTCGAGAGTACACGCAGGAACACCGTGGCGACCAGTGAACTGGGCGCGCTGGCCGTACTCGCCCAGCAAATCCGGCGTTACGAGAAGGAATATTTCGTCTACGTAGGCAACAAGGAAAAGCGTGACGCCTACGAACATGAGTGGCGCGACGCCTTGCGCAACATGGAGGCCATCATGACGAAGATGAAAACCGGCTCCAACGGCGCCTTCAGCGCCAAGGATATCGAACAGGTGGTAGCCTGGGAGGCAGCGGCAACTTTCTACGCTGCCGAAATGGACAAGGTGTTTGTCGCTGTCGATGCACGAGCGAAGGCGGTTGCAACCCAGAAGGAAAGCGCCGTCGCACCCAAACCCGCAACCAAGGCCGCTGCGGCCAGCGTCGCGGCAGAACCGGCGAGCCTGGTCGAATACCGTTCCACCGAAGTCAATGACATGATCAAGGCCGGCAAGGACCGCTTCTCCGCAGATCTGATCAAAGGGGTCAGCGCGATGGACAAGTCCAAGACGGCAGAAACCCTCGCCCTGGCAAAGGTAGCCGAGACCATGTTCGATCAGGTTCTGCTTGGCGTGCTGGTCACCGTCGCCGTCGGCGTTATCGTCGCGCTCACGCTCAGCGTCAGCTTGCCCAAGGCTGTCATCAAGACCCTTGCCGGCCTTTCCAAAGCCGCCGAGAAGATGAGCATGGGTGATTTGAAACAACCCTACGACGCCGGTGGCGTGATCGAATTCAACACCCTGGCGCAAGCACTCAATCGCATGCGTCTGGGGCAACAGGCGCTCTTGGAGCGGCTGCAAAGGCGCTAACCCGCCAATTGCTGGCCGACTCGGGCCAGCCGGGCCTCACACCTCAGGGGGCGCGGCGTTCGCGTTCCTCGGCCTGGCGTCGACGATTGTCGACGCACACCTGAAGCGGGTAGTTCTGGGGTTTCTGACATTCCTGATACAGACACATCGGACGTGTCAGAAAATTGGCATCGATGCACAAGGCGCCCGGGGCCTCCGCCACCGCGCTGTCCGAAGCGGATGCGGCCTTGGGCGTTGCTGGTGCCACCGCCGCACCCAGCGACACAGCGGTCGGCGCAGACACCGCCGACGGCACCGTTGCGCTGACTGTCTGGGCTGGTACGGCGGCCCCGCGCACCAGGCTGGGCTGTGGGCGCAGCGCCGGCTTGACCACCGGTGGCGGGCTGCCTGCAGCGGCACCCCTGCGGTCGGCACTTGTGCCGGTTTTCTCGGGCTCCTCGATAAACAGCTCCTCCGGCTCGGCCGGCTTGGCCACCGCAGCGGTTGGTGCCGGCGGCGAATTCGACCCGCGATTGAGAACCAGGGCACCCAAACCCAGCACCAGTGCCAGCCCGACGCTGAACCCTGCAAGAGTGGTCCGGATCCAGCGCCGGCGCGGGCCGGGCGCGTGGACATCCACAAGCTCGGGCGGTTGCAGATCAGCCTGCGTATTGACGGTGATCTGCACTGTAGCCGGCCCGGCAATCTGCAGATCCAGCGGCGTGCTGCGCGCCTGACCAAGATCGGCCCGCCAGTCAAACCTCGACAAGTCGCCCGGAGACTTGAGCTGCATCTCGTGCACGAACGCCGCCACACTTTGCGGCCGATCCCCCGGCTGAATCGCCAGCGCATGATCGATGGCAGCGACAAAACACGCGGAATAGGACTGCCCAAAGTGTTCCTCGACGGTCTTGGCCACACTGGCCATGCTCGGCATGCGGTCGCGCACCACCCGAAACGTGGCCGGCAAGGGCGGTTCATTGCACAGACATCCATGCACCAGCGCGGCCAGCGCGTAAAGATCGGTCCACGGCCCCTGGCGCAAATCAACCGCGTCGGCGTATTGCTCGATCGGCGCGTAACTGACCTTCAGAACCGCCGTGTGCCGGTGACTGGAATCGAACACGGCGCGCCGCGCCGAGCCCAAATCAAGCAAGACGGCCGACCCGTTGTCCTGCAAGAAAACGTTGTCCGGGGCAACGTCCCGGTGCAAGGTGTTGTGTTCATGCAGCACCGACAGCGCCTCGAGCACGGACCACAGCACCTTGCGCAGCCAGGCCTCGGGCGGTGGCGCGCTCATTTCGCTGCGCGCCTGCTTGAGCGTCACACCCTGATACAGCGGCATGACCATGTAAGCGGTATTGTTCGCCTCCCAGAAGCGGTACACCTTG
>JAKANU010000122.1 GCA_021812315.1 Pseudomonadota bacterium | reverse complement strand
TCTTTGGCCAGGGTGTTGAACAGCATGTGCGGCTCGAGTTGGGTTTGTAGCAGCCGCAGTGTGGACTCCGCAGCGTGACGCTGGGCTGATTCGGTCTGCGCTGCGGCGTGAGCCATCTCTTCGCGGGCTGCCGCCAACTGTTCGCGGCTCATGAAGTAATAGGTCATCGCGCCGCCCGCTGTCAGGCTGAGCAACAGATAGCCAAGAACAAGACGCGGGTGTTCGGACAAGAGGCCATGCGTTTGATGACCGAGCAGCCAGGCCGCGCCGTACAGGCCTATGAAGTAGCCCAAGGTGACGCAAACGGGCACGATCAGCAACAGGCGTCGCCATTGCTGCTTCGGGTTGGGCAGCAGAAAGTATTGGGCGGCTTCAATCAGCAGCCAGATGCTGATGCCAATGAAGTGTGAATACACCAGATTGACGCCAAAATCGCCGTCGCCAAACGCGGTCAGACTCAGGGCTATGAAGGTATTGATCGTCAGGGCCGGCAGGCTGCTTTGCAACAGCGTCAGTGCCGACTTGCGATTGACGTTACCCGACGTCATGGAGGTCAAGACTTGCCTTGCTCTCTTTGCAGCTGGTCAAGTTCGCGTTGCACCAGGCTTTCGCGCAGCCCGCCGCCCGGGGGGGCGACAAACACCACCAGGCCGTGCACCAGCAGGCCCAGTCCCCATCCAAGCGCAGGAAACAGCGCCCAATGCCTGCCGCTGAAGGATGACAGAAGTGCCAGACCGATATTGACGACGATGTAGACAAAGGCATGGATGTACCAGCCCATCTTGCGTGCGGCACGGTGCCGGGCCAGGCGCTCGATTGCTTCGGGTGTCATTGGATTGTTCATGGCGTCGTTTCCTTCAGGAAAAATTGGATGACCCCCGCACTATAGTTCGCGGGACGTGGCCGGACTGTGCCCACAGTTGCCTGCAATGGCCAGCGTGCAGCGACGAAACGACGAAATTGCTCCGCGACAGGCATTCTTGCGGCGCGACTGACATTTGGCATCTGCGACAGCACGCCAACACGGTAAGATCGCGCGGCTTAAACCACGAGGATCACCATCATGTCAACTATTGCCTATCTCGGCACCGGACTATTGGGCAGCGCTTTTGCCGAAGCTGCCGCAAAGCGTGGCGACAGGGTCACCGCATGGAACCGGTCTGCCGCCAAGCTTGAGGCGTTGCGCGAATTTGGTGTGACTGCGGCTTCGACGCCGGCGGCGGCGGTGAAAGGCGCGTCGCGCGTTCACCTTGTACTGCGTGATGATGCCGTTGTCGACGAGGTACTGGCAACGGCGATGCCCGGGTTGGCGCCCGAGGCGATCATTATTGATCACACGACGACGCTGCCAGCACTGACAGCCCAACGCGCCGCACGCTTGCGTGGTGCGGGATTGAAATACCTGCATTGCCCGGTCTTCATGGGGCCACCCGCCGCACGCCATGCGCAGGGTTCGATGATGGTTGCCGGGCCCAAGGACCTGTTTGATGCCGTCCAGGGCGAACTCGCGAAGATGACCGGCAGACTGGAGTATTTCGGCGAGCGCACCGATCTGGCCGCGGTCAACAAGCTGTTTGGCAACGCCATGATCATTGGCATCTCTGCAGTCATCGCCGACGTGCTGACCATGGCACAGGCCAGTGAGGTTGCACCGCAGGACGCCATCAAGCTGTTTGGACTTTTTGACCTCAATGCCATCATCAGCGGGCGCGGTGCCAGCATGGCCAAGGGCAATTTCAAACCCAGTTTTGAGTTGGCAATGGCGCGCAAGGACGTGCGCTTGATGGTCGAGACCGCCGCCGGGCGCCCGCTGGCGGCATTACCGTCAATCGCCGCCAGGATGGACCAGCTGATCGCTGCGGGTCACGGTGCCAAGGACGCCAGCGCGTTGGCCATTGACGCGGTCCAGCCGCAGTAGCCAAGAGGGCGTCTTTACATTGGCGACACCCTGGCTCGTACGGGGCTTTCTACAATTGCGTGCATGAAGAAATCATCCTGGATTGCGGGCCTGTTAGGCGTTGCCTTGTTGGCAGGCGGGGGCGGCTGGTGGTGGACTCAGCGCGCTGCCGCCGACGCGGTGCAGTACCGCACCGCGAAGATTGAACGCGGCCCTTTGCAGGCGACGGTTTCTGCCAGTGGCGCGGTGAATCCGGTGACCCAGGTGTCGGTCGGTACGCAGGTTTCGGGACAGATCAAGGACATCTACGTGGACTTCAATTCCGAAGTCAAAGCCGGGCAACTGATTGCGGTGATTGACCCCGAGACTTTCGAATACCGGGTTCGTTCGGCGCAGGCGGATGTTGATGCAGCGCGCGCCACGGTCTTGACCGCCCAGGCCAATTCGGCGGCCAGCCACGCCAGCGTTTCGCGCGCCCAGGTCGACCTGATTGAGGCCCAGCGCGACCTTGAGCGCAAGCACAGCCTCGTGGCAAAGCAATTTATTGCCCAGAGCGAGGCGGACAAGGCACGTGCGCTGGTGAATACGATGGGCGAGGCACTCAAGGTGGCGCAGGCGCAACTCGGCGTGACCGAGGCGCAGATCAAGAGTGCGCAGGCCAGCGTGGCGCAGCGTGAATCCGGCCTGGCACAGGCGCGCATTGACTTGCAGCGAACCAGGATTACTTCGCCGGTTGATGGCATCGTGATCAAGCGCGCGATTGAAAAGGGCCAGACGGTGGCGGCAAGCTTGCAGTCGCCGGAGCTGTTCGTGATTGCGCAAAACCTCCAGGACATGCAGGTTGATGCCAGCGTTGACGAGTCAGACGTTGGCCGCATCCGAACCGGCCTGAAGGCCACTTTCACCGTCGATGCTTTTCCGGGCCAGACGTTTGAGGGGCAGGTGCGTCAGGTACGCAAGGCGGCGCAGAACGTGGCCAATGTCGTCACCTACGTTGCGGTGATTGGTTTTTCCAACGTCGGTTCGCGTCTGCTGCCGGGCATGACGGCCAATGTGCGGGTGGTGACCGAATCGCGTGACAATGTTCTCAAGCTGCCCAACGCTGCACTGCGGGTGCGCATCGCCGGGACGGAGCCGAGCGCGGCTGCCTCGGCGCCCGCGTCTTCGGCCAGTACGCCTGCGGTGGCCGCTAGCACGACAGCCCCGGCGGTGACGTCCAGCAGCAACCCCGCCACGGAGTTCCGCAACCGCGTGGTCAGCGAGCTTGCCCTGAGTGCCACACAAGTCGAGAAGGTGGATGCCATTTATGCCGATGCGCGCCCAAAATTCATGACCCTGCGCGACCTTTCGCCGGAGGAACGCACCAAGGCGCGGGAGCGCATCAGTGCCGACATCCGCGCCCGGATCGGTGACCTGCTCACGGCCGAGCAAAAGCCGAAATTCGCGGCGCTCGTGGCACAGGCCGCGGGGCGTCAAAGCACGCGCGGGAAGGTCTACATGATGGGCGCCGACGGCCAGCCGGTGGCCTACAACGTGCGCCTGGGGATCACCGATGGCACCAGCACCGAATTGATCGTTCCGCCGACCTCGCCGGACGAAGCTGTCTTCAAGGAGGGTGCACTGGTGATCATCGGCACGGTGCTGCCGGGTTCGGCGGGCGCGTCCAGGCAACCGGGCAGCGGGCCGCGCATGCCGTTCTAGAGCAGATGACATCCGAGCTTGTTCCTGCGGCGGGCACCACGCCTGGCGCGCCACTGATTCAGGCGCGCGATCTGATCAAGACTTATGCCATGGGTGAACAGACCGTGCACGCCCTGCGCGGCGTTTCGCTCGATATTGCCGAGGGGGATTTTGTCGCCATCATGGGAGCCTCGGGCTCGGGCAAGTCCACGTTGATGAATATCCTCGGCTGCCTCGATTTGCCGACCTCGGGTCAATATCGCCTGGCTGGTGAAGCGGTCGAGACCATGCCCCAGGATTCGCTGGCCTCCATTCGCAATCGACGCATCGGTTTTGTGTTTCAACAGTTCAATTTGTTGCCACGAACGAGTGCCCAGGAAAACGTTGAACTGCCGATGCTTTACGCTGGCGTCAAGGGCCACGAGCGTCACGCACGCGCGCGTTCGGCGCTGCAGCGTGTCGGTCTGGGAGAACGCACGGGTCACACACCATCCGAGCTTTCGGGTGGACAGCAGCAGCGCGTCGCGATCGCCCGCGCACTGGTCAACGAGCCGCAACTGATTCTTGCCGACGAGCCCACGGGCGCGCTCGATACCAGGACCAGCGAGGACATCATGCGTCTTCTGCGCGACCTCAACGAGCAGGGCATGACCGTGGTGCTGGTCACGCACGAAAGCGATATCGCTGCCTGGGCCGCGCGACGGCTGGTATTTCGCGACGGCGAGATGGTCGAGGATCTGCGCCAGGCGGTGCGAGCATGAATGTTCTGGCACCGTTTCGCATAGCCTTGCGCGCGCTCGCGGCCAACACGCTGCGCTCGATCCTGACCATGCTGGGCATCATCATTGGCGTGGCTGCGGTCATCACCATGATCGCAGTGGGCAGCGGTGCCACGCTGCGTGTGCAGGACCAGATGAAGGGGCTGGGCTCGAACATCATGCTGGTGCTGCCGGGAGGCTTGACCGCTGGCGGTGTTCGATTGGGCGCGCAGACCGGGCAGGGGTTGACCGAGGAAGACGCGCTTGCGATCGCGCGCGAAGTGCCTGAAGTCCAGGTCGCCGCACCGAGTTCGCGCACCGGAGCGCAGGTGGTGGCCGGGAACACCAACTGGAGCACGTCGATTCTGGGCACGACGAATGACTACCTGGAAGCGCGCGAATGGCCCCTCGAGTCGGGGCGATTGTTCGATGCGGCGGATCTTCAGGGTTCGGCAAAAGTGGCGATCGTCGGACAGACCGTGGCACGCGAACTGTTTGGCGATGTCGACCCGCTCGATCAGGTTATCCGTGTCAAGAAGGTTCCGGTGACCATCATCGGATTGCTGACCAAGAAGGGCCAGAACTCGATGGGCCAGGATCAGGACGACGTGGTGATTGTGCCGATATCGACCTACCGCAACCGCATCCAGGGTGGCGCCGGCGGCAAACTCAAGCGTGTCGGATCCTTCAGCGTCAAGGTGCGCGAGGGCCAGAGCATGAAAGTGGCAGAAGAAAGCATCAAGGAGTTGCTGCGCCAGCGGTTCAAGGTGCAGCCCGGCGCCGACGACCCATTCATGGTGCGCAACCTGACCGAGATTCTGCAGGCACAGGAGGCGTCGAGCCGCATCATGACGCTGCTGCTCGCGGCGGTGGCAGGCATCAGCCTCATCGTTGGCGGCATCGGCATCATGAACATCATGCTCGTGAGCGTGACCGAGCGCACGCGCGAGATCGGACTGCGCATGGCCGTGGGCGCGCGCGGCACCGACATCCTGGCGCAGTTCCTGATCGAGGCAGTGACTCTGTCGCTGATCGGCGGTGCCATGGGTGTTGCGCTCGGCGCCGTGGCGACCTGGGCAGTCGGCCAATTTGCCGGTTGGCAGGTCAGCATGAGCCTCAATTCGGTCGTGTTGGCGGTTGGTTTTTCTGCCTTTGTCGGCGTCTTCTTTGGCTTTTATCCGGCGCGGCGCGCCTCGCGGCTCTTGCCGATTGACGCCTTGCGCTATGAATAAGTGAGCGGGTGACGCAGGCCAGATGGTCATTGGCGACGTTTTTGCTTGATGAACTGGAGAATGCCTGGTGGATTTTGCATTGCTGATCAAGGCGCTTATCATGGGCGTCGTCGAGGGCCTGACCGAGTTCCTGCCGATCTCGTCAACCGGTCATCTGATCCTGGCCGGGTCGCTGCTCGGCTTTGATGATGACAAGGCCAAGGTGTTCGATATTGCCATCCAGACCGGCGCCATCTTCGCCGTGATCCTGGTTTACTGGCACCGGATTCGCGACACCCTGCTGGCCCTGCCGACGCAAAGGCAGGCGCAGCGCTTTTCCCTTAATGTGTTGATTGCCTTTGTGCCCGCGGTCGTGCTGGGGCTGCTGTTTGGCAAGGCGATCAAGGCGCATCTGTTCACACCGGTGGTGGTGGCCAGCACGTTCATCATTGGTGGCTTCATTATTTTGTGGGCTGAGCGGCGCCAGCAGCGCAATCCAGCGTTGGCACGCATAAACGAGGTTGAGGCGATGACGCCAATGGACGCACTCAAAGTTGGTCTTGCGCAATGCCTGGCGATGGTGCCCGGTACCAGCCGCAGTGGTGCGACCATCATTGGCGGCATGCTGTTCGGGCTGTCGCGCAAGGCAGCAACCGAGTTTTCCTTCTTCCTGGCGATTCCGACCCTGATTGGCGCCGGTGTCTACAGTCTGTACAAGGAGCGCGCGCTGCTGTCGCTGGCCGATCTGCCGCTGTTTGCTGTCGGGCTGGTGGTCTCGTTCATCAGTGCCTGGATGTGCATCCGCTGGCTCCTGAGGTACATCGCCACACACAGTTTTGCCGGCTTTGCCTACTACCGCATCGTGTTTGGCATGGTGGTGCTGGCCACAGCATGGAGCGGCGCGGTGAACTGGGCAGCGTAGCCGCTGCGCTGCTTTCAGATCAACTTGTCCTGCGGCGTGCGGATCTTCTTGAGGGAACGGCGCTGGTCCGACGCCACCATCAGCGGGACCTGCGTTTGTCCGCCGTTCCACATCGGATCCTCGATGCTGTCAAAGACTTCACGCAACTTCTGTCCCCAACTCCCGTGCAGCATGCGGAAATACGGATTGTTTTCGTCAATGCAGACGAGTTTGTCGGTCTGGAACTGGTTGACCTCGTAGACCGCCAGATCCAGTGGCAGGCCGACTGACAAGTTGGACTTGAGTGTTGAATCCATGGACACCAGGGCACATTTGGCGGCCTCGTCGAGCGGCGTGTCGGGCGTGATGACACGGTCCAGCACCGGCTTGCCGTACTTGGACTCACCGGCCTGAAAGTAGGGCGTTTCCGGCGTCGCCTCAATAAAGTTGCCCGCCGCGTAAACCTGAAACAGGCGCATGGCTTCGCCCTTGATCTGGCCGCCAAAAATCAGTGTAAGGTTGAATTCGACGCCAGCCTCTTTGAGCGACTCGCCGTCGCGTTCGTAGATCCGCCGCACCGCCGCGCCAAGGACGCGAGCGGCGTCGAACATGCTGCGGGCGTTCCAGATGGTGATGGGCTCGCTTTCGTCCGGATCCTCCAGCTGCTCGACCTGCAGAATTTCTCGCACCGACTGCGACACACTCAGGTTGCCCGCCGAGAGCAGGACCATGAAGCGGTCATCCGGCTGTTCGTAGATGATCATCTTGCGGAAAGTGCCAATCTGGTCCAGCCCCGCGTTGGTGCGAGAGTCAGACAGGAACACCAGCCCAGCCTTGAGTTTGATGGCGACGCAGTAAGTCATATCTTGGAAGGATCGCAGCAAATACCTGAAGTGTATCGGGGCTCTGGCGCGCCGTGGCACTGGTCCGCTCTGGGTGACAATACACTGTGCCGACACACCCCCAAGCTACGAGTTGAGTCACCGACCATGAGAATGAGATCGTCCATGCCTGTTGCCATGGCCTGCCTGCTTGGCGTTGCCGCCTCGATGGTTCTGGCGCAACCCTCGGCGGCCGCGCCCGACAAGGCTCCCAGCGCCGTCAAAGCCTCGCTGACAGTGAGCACGGCGCGTCCCGAGCAGAGCAAACTTTCCGTGCGCCTGGCGGCCAACGGCAATATTGCCGCCTGGCAGGAAGCCAGCGTGGGCGCTGAAGTCAACGGGCTGCGCCTGGCCGAGGTGCGCGCGAACGTCGGCGACATGGTGCAGCGCGGCCAGGTGCTGGCGGTGTTTGCCGACGACAGCGTGGCCGCGGATGTGGCGCAGGCGCAGGCCGGCGTTGCGGAAGCCCAGGCGCAGGCGCTCGATGCCGCGGCGAATGCTGCGCGCGCGCGCGCGTTTGAAGCCAACGGCATGATGAGCAAGCAGCAAATCAGCCTGCTTTTGACTGGCGAGCAGACGGCTCGGGCCCGGTTGGAGAGTGCACGTGCCATGCTCGCGGTGCAGCAGATCCGGCTCCGGAACACGCAGGTGCTTGCGCCCGACAGCGGCGTCATATCGGCGCGTGCGGCGACCGCCGGTGCCGTCGTCGGCGCCGGGACCGAACTGTTTCGACTGATCCGCCAGTCGCGCCTGGAGTGGCGTGCTGAAGTCATTGCCAGCGAATTGGTCCGGGTCAAGGTGGGTACCGTCGTCACGCTGAGCGCGTCGAGTGGCACCAAGGTTCGCGGCAAGGTGCGCATGATTGCGCCCAC